>NZ_LGCW01000115.1:0-92950 GCF_001279365.1 Streptomyces sp. NRRL F-5755
CCCCCCACCCCCCCCCCACACACAACGGCAGCACTCGACGCGCCGCTCTCGTCGTCGGGCCGGCTCCACACGCCCTTGTACGTCCTTCATCCCGACGGGAGCGCCCCTTCTCGTGGCTACATTCCTCTACAAACTCGGACGGTTCGCCTTCCGGCGACGCCGCTTCGTCGCCCTGATATGGGTGGCGCTGCTGGCGGTCGCCGGTGTCGGCGCCGCCACCGCCTCCTCGCCCGCGGCCGACTCCTTCTCCGTACCGGGTACGGAGTCCCAGAAGACCTTCGACCTGCTGGGCGAGCGCTTCCCCGGCACCAAGGCGGACGGCGCCACCGCGCGCGTGGTCTTCAAGGCGCCGGACGGGCAGCGGGTGACCGCGCCCGAGCAGAAGCAGGCCGTCGAGAAGGTCGTCGGCGAGCTGAAGTCGTCTTCGCCGCAGGTCGCCTCGGTCTCCGACCCGTACCTGGCCAAGGGCGTGGCCAAGGACGGCACCGTCGCCTACGCGCAGGTCACATACAAGGTCTCCGGCTTCGAGCTGAAGGACGACGCGCGCGACGCGCTCAAGGACGCGGCCCAGCACGGCCGGGACGCCGGACTGACCGTCGAGATCGGCGGCAACGCGCTCCAGGCCATGCCGGAGACCGGCGCCACCGAGGTCATCGGCATCGTCATCTCCGCCGTCGTCCTCGTCATCACCTTCGGCGCGCTGATAGCCGTCGGCCTGCCGCTGCTGACGGCGCTGATCGGGGTGGGCATCGGCGTCTCGTCGATCACCGCGCTCGGCAGCGTCCTGGACCTGTCCAGTACGACGTCCACGCTCGCCATGATGATCGGCCTCGCCGTCGGCATCGACTATGCGCTGTTCATCGTCTCCCGCTACCGCTCCGAACTGGCCGAGGGCCGCGAGCGCGAGGAGGCGGCCGGGCGCGCGGTGGGCACCGCGGGGTCCGCGGTGGTCTTCGCCGGACTGACCGTCGTCATCGCCCTGGTGGGCCTGTCGGTGGTCAACATCCCGATGCTCACGAAGATGGGCATCGCGGCGGCCGGCACGGTCGTCATCGCCGTCCTGGTCGCACTCACCCTCATCCCCGCGCTGCTGGGCTTCGCGGGCAAGCGGGTGCTGAGCCGCAAGGCCCGTAAGGGCGCCGCTGCCCCGAGTGAAGCCGACGGCGGCAAGCCCAACATGGGCACCCGCTGGGCGCGCTTCGTGCTGCGGCGGCCGGTCGCCGTGCTGCTGGCCGGGGTCGTCGGCCTGGGCGTGATCGCCGTACCCGCGAGCTCGCTGGAGATGGGCCTGCCGGACGACGGCGCGCAGCCCACCAGCACCACCCAGCGCAAGGCGTACGACCTGCTTTCCGACGGCTTCGGGCCGGGCTTCAACGGGCCGCTGATGCTGGTCGTGGACGGGCAGGGCAGCAAGGACCCGAAGGCCGCGGCCGCGAAGGTGGCCGGTACGGTCGCCAAGCTGGACGGTGTCGCGGCCGTCACCCCGCCGACGTTCAACCCGGCCGGCGACACCGCGATGCTCAGCGTCGTGCCGAAGTCCAAGCCGAGCAGCACCGAGACCGAGGACCTGGTCCACGAGATCCGCGGCAAGGCGGGCGACGCGGCACGGGACGCGGACGCGCGGGCGCTGGTCACCGGCACCACCGCGATGAACATCGACGTGTCCGAGAAGCTCGACGACGCGCTGCTGCCCTACCTGGCGCTGGTGGTCGGCCTGGCCTTCCTGCTGCTGATGGTGGTCTTCCGGTCCGTCCTGGTGCCGCTGAAGGCCGCGCTCGGCTTCCTGCTCTCGGTCGTCGCGGCGCTCGGCGCGGTGGTCGCGGTCTTCCAGTGGGGCTGGCTGGCGGACCTGTTCGGCGTCGAGCAGACCGGCCCGGTCATGAGCATGATGCCGATCTTCATGGTGGGCGTGGTCTTCGGACTCGCCATGGACTACGAGGTCTTCCTCGTGACCCGGATGCGCGAGGCGTTCGTCCACGGGGAGCGGCCGGGCCAGGCGGTCGTCACCGGCTTCCGGCACGGCGCGCGGGTGGTCACCGCCGCCGCGGTCATCATGATCTCGGTCTTCGCGGGCTTCATCGGCTCCTCCGAGTCCATGATCAAGATGATTGGCTTCGGGCTCGCCGTCGCGGTCTTCTTCGACGCGTTCGTGGTCCGGATGGCCATCGTCCCCGCCGTCCTCGCGCTCCTCGGCCGCGCCGCGTGGTGGCTGCCCACGTGGCTCCAGCGGGCGCTGCCCAACGTGGACGTGGAAGGCGAACAGCTGCAGAAGCACCTGGCCCCCGAGCCGGCCGAGGAGCGGCCGGAGCTCGCCAAGGTGTGATCAGCTCCGGGGCAGCCGTGTGAGCGGCGCGGCCGTCCCGGCCCGCGCCGCCCCGTGGGGACGGGGAGCGGCGCGCGACGCACGGCCCGGCGACGGGTCCCGTACGGTACGGGGCCGGCCGCCGGGCCGTGCCGCGTTCCCGGGGTCAGGCGGCGCGTCCGGCCAGGCCCGGTGCCGCGTACACCGCGTTGACCAGCGCGAGGTTACGGGTGTCGTCGCCCGTCGTGCCGCCCTCGAACTTGTTCATCACATACGCGTACGCCAGCCGGTTCTCCAGGTCGGCGAAGGCGAGCGAGCCGCCCGCGCCGCCATGGCCGAAGGCCGCCTGGTTCGGGCCGAAGAAGCCGGCTGTGTTGAGCATGTAGCCGCAGGCCCAGGCGAACGGCAAGGAGGCATCCGGCGCGAACGCGCCGAGGACCAGGTCGGTTTCGCCGGGGCGGCTCTGCCGCTCCCGCAGGGATGCGAGGGTGCCGGGGCCGACCAGCTCGCCCTCGACCAGCGCGCGGTAGACCGCCGCCAGACCGCGTGCGGTCGCGTTCCCGTTGGCGGCGGGGATCTCGGCCGAGCGGCACGCGGCGCTGTTCACGTCGCCCGTGGGCAGGTGGCGCATGGCGAGCGCCAGCGGGGCGAACGGGTGGGCGTCCAGGGACCGGATGGTCCCGTCCGGCACCCCGGGGAACGCGCTGCTGAGGGTGCCGTCGCCGTCCGGGCCGATCAGCTGGGCGCAGCGGTGGTGCTCGGAGGCCGGGGTGCCGATGTAGAGGTCCGCGCCGAGCGGTTCGGTGATCTCCGTACGCAGGAACGTGCCGAGCGAGACGCCGGTGATCCGGCGCACCACCTCGCCGACCAGGAACCCGAAACTGACGGCGTGGTAGCCCTGGGCCGTGCCCGGCTCCCACCACGGCTCGGTGGCGGCCAGCACCGCGCAGGTCTTCTCCCAGTCGTGGACGTCTTCCGGTGTCAGGCGCTCCCGCGGCCCGATGAGGCCCGCGCGGTGCGAGAGCAGCCAGCGCACCGGTACGTCCCCCTTGCCGGCCTGCGCGAACTCCGGCCAGTAGCGGGAGACCGGCGCGTCCAGATCCAGTTCGCCGCGGTCGGCGAGCAGATGGGCGCACAAGGAGGTCATGCCCTTGCTCGTCGAATACACATTGACCAGCGTGTCGCGCTCCCACGGCCGGGTGCCGCCCGCGTCCGCGTACCCGCCCCACAGGTCGACGACCGTCTCCCCGCCCAGGGTCACCGCGAGCGCCGCTCCCACCTCGCCGCGTTCGGCGAAGTTGCGCGCGAACTCGGCCCGTACATTCTCGAACCCGGGGGCGCAGGTGCCTTGAACGGTGGGTGTCACGGTCACCGACTCCTCACACGGGCGGGATGGATGCCCTGGCAACCTAACTCCGGGCGGTGGCCCCGTCCAGGCCGTTACCGAGCGGTTGGACGGCCCGGGAGCGCTCCGGATTCAGACCGCCGTCCGCTCCCGGTGCGAGGAGTCCTCGTCCAGCAGCCGGGCCGCCATGTTGTCCAGCGCGCGGGCCAGCCGGGCGCGGTCCTCGGGGTCCTCGGCGGTCCAGCCCTCCAGGCGGTCGTCCAGCCAGCCGCGCCAGGCGACGATCAGCCGGTCGATCTCGGTGCGGCCCGCCTCGGTCGGCACCAGCCGGCCGCCGTCGTGGCGCGCGTACCCGGCCGAGACGACGCGGGTGAAGATGGGCTCCAGGACCTCCTCCGGCATGCGGTGGGCCCGGGCGATGGCCGCGAGCGAGGTCTCGCCGTGGATGCGCGTACGCCAGTGGATCTGGCCCAGCGCCCACGCCTGGCCGGGTGTGATCGGGCTGCCGGACGCGGCCAGCACCTCCAGGCTCACCGGCCCCTCCGCCTTGCGCATCACCCGGGCCACCGCG
Source organism: Streptomyces sp. NRRL F-5755 (assembly GCF_001279365.1). Classification (NCBI taxonomy): domain Bacteria; kingdom Bacillati; phylum Actinomycetota; class Actinomycetes; order Kitasatosporales; family Streptomycetaceae; genus Streptomyces; species Streptomyces sp. NRRL F-5755. The sequence goes on from NZ_LGCW01000115.1 coordinate 4,219, forward strand.
CGCTCCAACTGCTGGTCGGAGTCGGTGGAGTCGGGCGCGGCGAAGCCCTCGCCGAGGTCGCCGGCGGCGGCCCGCGCGCTGTCCCGCAGCGGCACCTCCTTGAGGAACCACGCCACCAGGAACCCGGCCAGCGCGACCGGCACCACCCACTGGAAGACATGGTTGACGGTGTCCGCGTACGCGTCGATCACCGGCCTGGCCTGCGCGTCGGGCAGGCGGTGCAGTGCCTGCGGGCTCGCCGCGGCCTCCGGCGGCACGCCCGGGGACTTCGCCAGGGCCGCCTTCAGATTGGGGTCGAGGCGGTTGCTGTAGAGCGTGCCGAAGACGGCGGTGCCGAACGACGAGCCGAGCGTACGGAAGAAGGTCACGCCGGAGGTCGCCGAGCCCAGCTCGTGGTAGTTGACCGTGTTCTGCACGGCGATGGTCAGCACCTGCATGGCCAGCCCGATGCCGAGGCCGAGCACGAACATGTACAGCGACTCCAGCCATACGCCGGTGTCCGCGCCCATGGTGGACATCAGATACAGGCCGAGGGCCATCACCCCCGTACCGATGATGGGGAAGACGCGGTAGCGGCCGGTGCGGCTGACGACGACGCCGGAGAGCATCGAGGTGCCCAGCAGCCCGGCGACCATCGGCAGCGTCCGCACGCCCGACATGGTCGCCGAGACGCCGTCCACGAACTGGAGGTACGTCGGCAGGTACGTCATCGCGCCGAGCATCGCGAAGCCGACGATGAAGCTGAGCACCGAGCAGATGGTGAAGACCGGGTTGCGGAACAGGTGCATGGGGAGCATCGGCTCCTTCGCCCGCAGCTCCACCACGACGAAGGCGGCCAGCAGCACCACCGAGCCCGCGAACAGGCCGATGATCACCGCCGAGCCCCAGGCGTACTCGTTGCCGCCCCACTCCAGGCCGAGGACCAGCCCGGAGGCGCCCAGCGCGACCAGCACGATGCCGAGGTAGTCGATCAGCGGGCGCACCGCGGCCCGCACCACCGGAATCGTCCGGGCCGCCATCGCGACCATCACGACGGCGATCGGGATGTTGACGTAGAAGCACCAGCGCCAGGACGCGTGGTCGGTGAACAGGCCGCCCAAGGTGGGGCCCACGACCGTGGTCACGCCGAAGACGGCGCCCAGCGCGCCCTGGTACTTGCCGCGCTCGCGCAGCGGGATGACGTCCGCGATCAGCGCCATCGCGGTGACCATCAGGCCACCGCCGCCGACGCCCTGCACGGCGCGGGCGACGACCAGCATCAGCATCGAGGTGGAGGCGCCGGCCAGGACGGAGCCGCCGACGAAGACCACCGCGCTCACCTGGAAGATGATCTTCCGGCCGAAGAGGTCGCCGAACTTGCCGACCAGCACCGTTGAGACGGTCTCCGCCAGCAGATAGGCCGTGACCACCCACGCCATGTGCCCGCCGCCGCCCAGGTCGGCCACGATCGTGGGCAGCGCGGTGGACACGATGGTCTGGTCCAGCGCGGCCAGCAGCATGCCGAGCACGATCGTGGTGAAGACGAGGTTGGTACGGCGGCGGCCGAGCGCGGGCGGAGCGTTGCGCGCTTCGGGGGCGGGGGCGTGCGCGGCGGCCGTGGTCATGCGTCCCAGCCTTTGCGCCAATGGCCCGCTTCGCCACCTTTTGCTGCCGCGGGGGTGACGTACCGGCGCCCTTTCGCGGCCCGTGGGCTCTTGCGACACGTTTGCAGTACGGCCACGATGAGAGGACTGCGCGGCTGAGCGGAGACCCTGATGCACGTACCCGACGGATTCATCGACGCCCCCGTTTCGGCCGCCGCCGGTGTCCTCGCCGCTGCCGCCGTCGCGGTCGGCCTGCGCGGCGCCCGCCGCGAACTGGGCGGCACCGGCCCGCACACCGGACTCGGCGCCGAGCGCACCGCGCCGCTCGCCGGGCTGGTCGCCGCCTTCATCTTCGCCGTGCAGATGCTCAACTTCCCCGTCGCCGCCGGGACCAGCGGACACCTGCTCGGCGGCGCGCTGGCCGCGATCCTCGTCGGCCCGTACACCGGCGTGCTCTGCGTCTCCGTCGTCCTGCTCATGCAGAGCGTGCTCTTCGCGGACGGCGGGCTGACCGCGCTCGGCGTGAACATCACCGATATGGCGGTGGTGACCGTCCTCGTCGCGTACGGGATCTTCCGCGGGCTGGTCAAGGTGCTGCCGCGCGGGCGCCGCGCGGTCACGGCCGCGGCCTTCGTGGCCGCGGCCGTCTCCGTACCGGCCGCCGCCGTCGCCTTCACCGGCCTGTACGCACTGGGCGGCACCACCGACGTACCGATCGCCACCGTCTTCACGGCCATGACCGGCGTGCATGTCCTCATCGGCCTCGGCGAGGCCGCCATCACCGCACTCACCGTCGGTGCGGTCCTCGCCGTGCGCCCCGACCTCGTGTACGGGGCGCGCGGGCTGGCCAAGCCGCTCGAACTGCGGACTTCCCCCTTGGCCGGGCCCGCGGCGGCAGCGGGGGAGCGGGAGCCGGAACCGGTGGAGCCGGCGCGGCCCGTCGCCGCCCGGCGCTCCACCCGCCGTGTCTGGCTGGCCGGCGTCGCCGCCGCGCTCGTCTGCGCGGGCGGCCTCAGCTACTACGCCTCGACCAGTCCGGACGGCCTGGAGAAGGTGGCCCGGGACCAGGGCATCGACGCCAAGGCCGAGGAGCACGCCGCGAAGGACTCGCCGCTGGCCGACTACAGCGTCAAGGACATCGCGAACCCGCGGATCTCGGGCGGGCTCGCCGGGGTGATCGGGGTGGGCGCGACGCTCGCCGTCGGCACCGGGGTCTTCGTCGTCGTACGGAGGCGGCGGACCTCCGCGCGGGACACCGCCGTCCCGGAAGCCGCCGGGGACGCCGCGCCCCCGCGCCACTCCCCGGAATCGGCCTGACATGGGCGCCGGGCACGCCCACAAGCTCTACCGGCCCGCGCGCTCGCCGGTGCACGCGCTGCCGCCGCACTGCAAGATCGCGGCGGTGCTGTGCTTCGTCCTGGCCGTCGTCGCCACCCCGCGCACCGCCCTGTGGGCCTTCGCCCTGTACGCGCTGCTGCTCGCCGCGGTCGCCGCGGCGGCCCGGGTGCCCGCCGGATTCCTGCTCAAGCGGCTGCTCATCGAGGTGCCGTTCGTGGCGTTCGCCGTCCTGATGCCGTTCGTCGCCACCGGACCGCGGGTGCACGTCCTCGGGCTGTCGCTGAGCGAGTCCGGGCTCTGGGGCGCCTGGAACATCCTCGCCAAGGGCACGCTCGGCGTCGCCGCCTCCGTCCTGCTCGCCGCCACCACCGAACTGCGCGGCCTGCTGCTCGGCCTGCAACGCCTGCGGATGCCGCCGCTGCTCGTCCAGATCGCCTCCTTCATGATCCGGTACGGCGACGTCATCGCCGACGAGCTGCGGCGGATGCGCATCGCCCGCCTCTCCCGCGGCTTCGAGGCGCGCGGCGTACGCCACTGGGGCGTCCTCGCGAAGTCCGCCGGCGCCCTGTTCATCCGCTCCTACGAGCGCGGCGAACGCGTCCACCTCGCCATGGTCAGCCGCGGCTACACGGGCACCCTGCCCGCACCGGACGCCGCCGCAGCGACCGCGGCCGAGTGGACGCGCGCCGCCGCCCTGCCCGCCGCCGCCCTCGCCGTATGCCTGCTGGGATGGACCCTCTGACCGGGATGGAACCTTTGAACAGCCCCGCGACCGCCCGCACCACCGCACCCGTACCGGCCTCTCCCGCGGCGGACCCGGCGGCCTCCACGCTCTCCCTGGAGGTCGCCGGGCTCGCCTACGCCTACCCCGACGGCCACCAGGCCCTCTTCGGCGTCGACCTGACCGTGGCCCGCGGCGAGCGGGTCGCACTGCTCGGCCCGAACGGCGCCGGGAAGACCACGCTCGTCCTGCATCTGAACGGCATCCTCGCGCCCGGCGCCGGCACGGTCACGGTCGCCGGGCTGCCCGTCGTACGGCGGCACCTCGCCGAGATCCGCCGCCGCGTCGGCATCGTCTTCCAGGACCCCGACGACCAGCTGTTCATGCCCACCGTCCGCGAGGACGTGGCCTTCGGGCCCGCCGCGGCCGGGCTGCGCGGCGCCGAACTCGACGCGCGGGTGGCGGAGGCGCTGGGCCGGGTCGGCATGGCGGACTTCGCCGACCGCCCGCCGCACCACCTCTCCTTCGGGCAGCGCCGCCGGGTCGCGGTCGCGACCGTGCTCGCGATGCGCCCGGAGATCCTGGTCCTGGACGAGCCGTCGTCCAACCTCGACCCCGCCTCGCGCCGCGAACTGGCCGGCATCCTGCGGGCGTTGGACGTGACGGTGCTGATGGTCACGCACGACCTGCCGTACGCGCTCGAACTGTGCCCGCGCGCCGTCGTCCTGTCCGGGGGCGTGATCGCCGCGGACGGGCCGACGCAGGAACTGCTGAGCGACGCGGACCTGATGGCCGCGCACCGACTCGAACTCCCCTTCGGATTCGACCCGCGCTCTGTGACGATCCCCACGTCCTGAGCGCACCCCTGGACACCGCGTTCGCCGACGCCCCTGGTCACCAGCACTGATCCGCGCGTTGCACCATTGATAGGTCACAAACGCGACGGATGAGTGGGAAGCGGGAAACAGTGGTGGACGTCCAGGGCACGGTCGAGGACGGCTTCGAGCCGGTCCGCGACGCCTTCGCGGCCAACTTCGCGCGGCGCGGGGAGCGCGGCGCGGCTGTCGCCGTCTACCGGCACGGGCGCAAGATCGTCGACCTGTGGGGCGGGAGCCGGGACGCGGACGGCCCCGAGGACGGCGGAACCCCCTGGGAGGCGGACACCGCCCAGGTCATCCGCTCCGCCACCAAGGGCGTCGCGGCCATCGTGCCGCTCCTGCTGCACCAGCGCGGCCTGCTCGACCTGGACGCGCCCGTCGGCACGTACTGGCCCGAGTTCAAGGCCGCCGGCAAGGACCGCGTCCTGGTCCGCCATCTCCTCTCGCACCGCGCGGGCCTGCCTGTCCTGGACACCCCGCTCACCCCCGAGCAGGCCCTCGACGGCGTCAGCGGACCCGCCGCCCTCGCCGCCCAGGCCCCCGCCTGGACGCCCGGCGCCGAGCACGGCTACCACGCCCAGACCTACAGCTGGCTGCTGGCCGAGCTGGTCCTGCGGGTCACCGGCCGCACCATCGGCACCTGGACAGCCGACGAGATATCCGGGCCGCTCGGCCTGGAACTGTGGGTCGGCGCCCCTGCCGACGCCCTCGCCCGCACCGGCCGCCTGGCCGACGTCGAAGCACCGGCTCCGCCCGCCTCGGCCGGGCTGCGCGTCCGCCCCAAGCGGGATGTGGCCGACGCCTACCGCGACCCCGCCTCCCTCACCCGGCGCGCCTTCGGCGCCATCACCCCGGCCCCCGACGAGAACGCCGACGCCTACCGCGCCGCCGAACTCCCCGCCTCCAACGGCATCGCCACCGCTCGCGCCCTGGCCCGCTGCTACGCGGCGCTCATCGGCCCCGTCGACGGCCATCCCCGCCTCTTCGCGCCCGCCACGCTCACCCTGGCCCGTACGGAGGAGTCGGCGGGCCCGGACCGCACCCTCGTCGTCAACACCCGCTTCGGCCTCGGCTACATGCTGCACGGCCCCGCCTCGCCGCTGCTGGCCCCCGGCTCCTTCGGCCACCCCGGCCGCGGCGGCTGCCTGGCCTTCGCGGACCCTGAGTCCGGTACGGCCTTCGGCTACGTCACCAACGGCATGCAGCAGAACGTGACGGCGGACCCGCGCGCGCAGGCGCTGGTGCGGGCGGTGCGGGCGGCGCTCGACGCCTGAGCCCGGGGCGGACGTGTCGTAGGTGACGGGTGGGGCACCCGTACGCCTGACACCCCACCTGAAGGAGCCGACATGGCCGACGAGCGGAAGATGAAGGACCCCCGGGAAGCCGGGCCCGCCCAGGACAAGCCGCAGCCGCACCGGAGCGAGCGGGACCGCAGCGCCGAGGAGGTCAACGCGGACCAGCCGTCCGTACGGGGCGAGAAGCCGAAGCCCGCGCCGAAGCGGTACTGACCGGGCGGACGAGGGCTCCACGGTCTGTTGCCCGTGAGGCCCATGCGCCAAGGTGTGCGCATGAGGCGATTCGACGGCTACAGCGTACTGATCACCGGCGCCGGCCGGGGCATCGGCGAGGCCACCGCACGGCGGCTCGCCACCGAGGGCGCGCGGGTCCTGGTCACCGACCTGGACGGGGACCGCGCCGAGCAGGCCGCCGTCCGTATCCGCGAGAGCGCTCCCGTACGGGACGGCGGCGGCACCGCCGAGGCGCTCGCCTGCGACGTGGCGGACCGCGACGCCGTCGAGGCGGCCGTCGCGCACGCCGTGCACCGCTTCGGCGGGCTCGACGTGCTGGTCAACAACGCCTACCGGTGCCTGCCCGACCCGCCGCGCTTCGAGGACCACCGGGACGACAACTGGGCCGGTGACCTGGACATCACCCTCGGCGGCGCCTTCCGCTGCGCCCGCGCCGCGCTGCCGCACCTGGCCGCGGCCGGCGGCCGCGGCGCGATCGTCAGCGTCGGCTCGGTCAACGGCGAGCAGGACTTCGGCAACCACGCCTACAGCGCCGCCAAGGCGGGCCTGGCCTCCCTCACCCGTACCCTCGCGGGCGAGGCGGCGGCCCGGGGCGTACGGGTCAACCTGGTCGCCCCGGGCACCGTCGACACCCCGATCTGGGCCGACCGCCCCGACGCCCTGAAGCGCGCCGCGTCCGCCTACCCCCTGGGCCGCGTCGGCCGCCCCGACGACATCGCCGCGGCCGTCGCCTTCCTGGCCTCCACCGACGCCGCCTGGATCACCGGCATCACACTCCCCGTGGACGGCGGCATCCTGACCGGCAACGCGCCGCTGCGCGAAGCGCTGCACGGCGGGCCCGCACCGACGCCCTAGGCGTGCATCATCAACGCGATCCCCGCCACCATCAGCCCCGCCGCCACCAGGCGCGGGGCCCCGAAGCGCTCCTTGAAGAACAGGGTGCCGATGGCGGCGCCGACGATGATCGAGGATTCGCGGAGGGCGGCAATCGGCGCCAGGTGGGCCTGGGTCTGGGCCCACAGGACCAGACCATAGGCGAAGACGGACAGGACACCGCCGGCCGCGCCGCGCAGCGCCACCGGGCGCAGCTGGGTGAGCAGGGCGCGGCGGCGGGTGGCCAGGGCGTAGACGGGGATGGCCAGGCCCTCCAGGATCATCAGCCAGGCGATGTAGCCGGGCGCGGTGCCGGAGGCGCGGACGCCTACGCCGTCGACGGTGGTGTACGACGCTATGGCCAGACCGGTGGCGAGCGCGGCGACCAGGGCAGGCCAATGCGGCTTCGTCCCCGAGCCGCGGATGCCCCAGAGCGCGACGCCGACCAGGCCAGCCGAGGCGAGCGCCACCCCGGCCACGCCCCACGCGTCCGGCACCTCGCCGACGAAGACGGCGGCCAGGACCGTGACCACGAGCGGCGCGGTGCCGCGTGCGATGGGGTACATCTGCCCGAACTCGCCCAGCCGGAACGACTGCATCAGCAGCACCTGGTAGACGATGTGCAGGACGACGGAGGCGAGGAGCGGCGGCCAGGCGCCGGCCGCGGGCAGCGGCGCGAAGCAGGCCAGTACGGCCCCGCAGAGCGCGCCGCCGCCACCGACCAGGGTGAAGGCGAGCAGCTGGTCCTTGATGTGGTGGGCGATCGCGTTCCAGCCGGCGTGTGTGACGGCGGCGGTCAGCACCGCCGCGACGACCAGGGGGCTCATGCGGGCGTCCGCCCACGTATGCCGGCCGTCCGGCTGCGGGCGTGCGGGCGGGGAGCCGGGGGAGCGTACGGGAAATGGCGCATGGCCCGCACGCTAGCTCTAGGTGTACGGGCCACGCGATGGTCGGCGGGCGGGGTGTGACAGATCACCCCGGGGCCGGGACCGCGGCCCCGGCCCGGAAGTGCCTCAGCCCGCCGACAGGATCGAGCGGACGACCGGCCCGGCGTTCGAGCCGCCGTGGCCGCTGGCCGGGACGACGGCCGCCGCGGCCAAGTCCCCGCGGTAGGCGGTGAACCAGGCGTTCGGCTTCTCCTGGCCGTCCACCTCGGCCGATCCGGTCTTCGCGCCGATGTCGCCGCTGAGCCCGGACATCGCCTCCGCCGCCGTACCGGACGTGGCGGTCAGCTTCATCAGGGACTTCAGGGCCGACGCGGTGTCCGGCTTCATCGAGCGCGGGGCCTTGGCCAGTGACCGGCCGTCGACCGAGGGCGCGACGATGTACGGCTGGTGGAAGCCGCCGCTTTGGACGGTCGCCGCGACCGAGGCGACGGTCAGCGGGTTCATCCGCACCCCGCCCTGCCCGATCAGCGAGGCGGCCATCTGCGCGTCGCTCTGCACCGGCACCGCGCCGTCGAAGGTGGGGATGCCGGTCTGCCAGTTCAGACCGATGCCGAAGACGTCGCGCGCCTGCTTCGTCAGATCGTCGTCCTTGAGCTTGGGCGCCATCGAAATGAACGCGTTGTTGCAGGACGCGGCGAAGCTCTGCGCGAAGGTGCCGTTCTTGATCTCGGTCTTGTTCAGGTTCTGGAACTTCCAGCCGCCGACCGTCACGAACTTCTCGCACGGGTGCGGCTTGTCCGGCGCCGTCAGCCCCTTGTCGATCAGCATCGAGGCCGTCACGATCTTCATCGTGGAGCCGGGCGCCAGCGAGCCCTGGGCCGCGGTGTTGAAGCCCTTCTCCGGGGAGTTGGCGAGGGCGAGGATCTCGCCGGTGCTCGGCTTGAGGGCGACAGCGGACGCCTTCGGCTTGCCCTTGACCGCCTTCTCGGCCGCCGCCTGCAGCTTGGCGTCCAGGGTGGTCTTGAGCGTGCCGGGCTTGCCCTTGGAGAGCACCTTCAGCGTCTCGTCGGGCCGCTGGGCCTTGTCGCCGCCGGGCCGGTCGACGAACACCTCGACGCCCGGCTTGCCGTCCGTCTTCTTGCCGAACTTGTCGCGCAGGCTGTCCAGCACCCCGGCCAGCGCCGGGTGCGCCTCCTTGGTCAGCTCGGCGCCGTTGCGGTCCACCGCCTTGATGGGCGGCGCCTCGGACTCGCCGGTGCGCAGCACGTCGCCCTTGCCCAGCTTGGGGTGCAGCACGCTGGGCGCCCAGGCGACGCGCGGCTCGCCGGTCTCCGCGTCCCGCTTGACGGTCAGTGAAGTGCCGTAGGAGAACGGCACCTTCATGTCCTTGTACGAGACCTGCGCGCTGACCGTGTAGGCGACCTTGTCGCCGGTGGCCTTGCCGGGCGTGACCTTCAGGTCCGTGAAATGGGCCTGCTTGGGGTACGCGGTCAGGGCGGCGGCGGCCGTCTTCGCGTCGTCCGTGAGCGCGGCGGCCTTGTCGGCGGACCCCGCCTTCCAGGCGTCCAGGAACTTCCCGGCGGTGCCGGTCACTTCGGCGGCGGACAGCGGGCCGGACTTCACCGCGGGCGCGCCGGCGGGCTTGCCGTCCTGGGCGGCGCGGACCTGCTGGGGCCGCTCGTCGTCACCGGAGCCGCCCAGCAGCGTGTAGCCGCCGACGCCGCCCGCGATCAGGGCCACCGCCCCGCCGATCAGCCCGTACCTCACCTCACGGCGCATGTCGCCGATCCCCTCCCGAATCCTCGTTCTTCCGCACGCACACAAGAACGTGCAGCGCACTCTATGGGACACGGGGTACGGGGGTGAGTCTCGACCCTGTGATACGGGCGACGCCGTGCCGCCCCGGCCGGTGCCGGTGACGCCTCAGCGCCGCGGCGGCCGTTCCGTGGAGAGCGGCGTCCAGCGCCGGGAGTCGACCACCACCATCGCGGTGATGCGGAAGACCACGGTCTTCTGCCCGTCGACCTCGGTGGTGGCCGTCAGCCCCACCGCGTCACCGACCAGCGGGTTGTTGCTCTCCTGCCAGGTCAGGCCGGGGTAGTGCTGCCGTTCGGCCCAGATCTCGGCCTCTTCCCTGGCCTGTTCCATGTCGGTGAACGCCGCGAGGGCCAGCTCCTTGCAGGCGGGCGCGACCGTACGCAGCGCACCGTGATCCTCGACCTGTTCCGGCTTGTTGTGCTCGATGACGTACACGAGCTGTGGCGTGCTCACTTGCGGTCCCTCCCCGGTACCCGTGGCCCCAAGGCCGCGATCGGCATCGACCGGCATCGTCCGACGGCGTCCAAGTATGACCGCCGCCGCTGCGCGGACGGCGCTTTCGGCGTACGGGTCACGGTCGTGTCGTGACGCTAGACCCAGGTGTCGAACCACATCCGGTTGTGCCAGGCGCTCTTGGGGATCGGCTGCCCGGTGTAGAGCGGATAGAAGTAGATGAAGTTCCACACGATGAGCAGGACGAGTACCCCGGCGCCGACCGCGCCCACCGCGCGCCGCCGTTCGCCCGACCCCGGCGGGCCGAGGATCGCGCCGGTCATCATGGCCAGCGCCAGGCACACGAACGGCACGAACACCACCGCGTAGAACAGGAAGATCGTCCGGTCCTGGTACAGGAACCACGGCAGATAGCCCGCCGCGATGCCGCAGGCGATGGCGCCCGCCCGCCAGTCCCGCTTGAACAGCCAGCGGTAGAGCACATACAGAAGCGCGAAACACCCGGCCCACCACAGCAGGGGAGTACCCAGCGCGAGCACTTCACGCGCACAGCCCTCGGCCGCCGTACACCCGTCGTGCCCCATCTTCGGGTCCTCGTAGAAGTACGAGACGGGGCGGCCCTGCACCATCCAGCTCCACGGATTCGACTGGTAGGCGTGCGGCGTGGACAGGCCCTTGTGGAAGTCGTAGACCTCGGTCTCGTAGTGCCACAGGCTGCGCAGCCAGTCCGGCAGCCACGACCCGCTGCCCGCGCGCCCCTCCGGGGTGGCGGTGGCCCAGTCCCGGTAGTAGCCGCCCTTGGTGACCAGCCAGCCGGTCCACGTCGCCAGATACGCGGCCATCCCCACCACGACGGTCGAGACGAACGCGGGCAGCAGATCGCGGCGCAGCACGGCGCGTACGGGATGCCGGGCGCCCGCCGTGCGCCGCCCGGCCACGTCCCACAGCACCATCAGCACCGCGAACGCCGCCAGGTAGTACAGGCCGTTCCACTTGCTCGCCGCGGACAGCCCCAGGCACAGCCCGGCCGCCAGCCGCCACGGCCGCCACCCCAGCCGCAGCCGGTCGCCGACCTTCTCGTCCGGCCGGGCCAGCCCGTCCGGGCCCACCGGCAGTGCCGCCGCCAGCCGCGCCCGGGTACGGTCCCGGTCCACCAGCAGACAGCCGAACGCCGCCACCACCCAGAACATGACGATGAGGTCCAGCAGCGCCGTACGGCTCATCACGAAGTGCAGACCGTCCACCGCCAGCAGCGCGCCCGCCAGGCAGCCCAGCGCCGTCGAACGCAGCAGCCGGCGGCCGATACGGCAGACCATCAGCACCGACAGCGTGCCGAGCAGCGCCACCATGAAGCGCCAGCCGAAGGGGTTCATACCGAACGCCCACTCGCCCAGTGCGATCATCCACTTGCCCAGCGGCGGATGGACGACGTAGGAGTGCTCGGGCGAGAGCAGGATCTGCTGCGGGTGGGCGACCAGCGCTTCGTTGGCGTCCTTCGCCCAGGTGCCCTCGTAGCCGTACTGGAGCAGCGACCAGGCGTCCTTCGGGTAGTACGTCTCGTCGAATATCACCTTCGCCGGGCTGCCCAGGTTCCAGAAGCGCAGCACGCCGGCGAAGAGCGCGACCAGCAGCGGCCCGCCCCAGCCCGACCAGCGCGCCAGCCGGCCCGCCGCGGCCGGGCCCAGCCCGAGCACCGACCACAACCGCGTCCCCGGCTCGGGGAGCGCCGGCACCAGGCGCTCACGGGCGTCGGCCTCGGGCGCCCCGGCGTAGCCGAACCGGCGCAGCCTGCGCTGCCACCGGCCGGACTGCCCGGCACTCTCCTCGGCGCGGTCGGCGTCTGTCGCGGTGTCACTCGTCACCGGCCCATCGTAGGGAAGCACCCTGTGCGGGACGCGGGGGCGGCACGGCCGGTCCGCACGGCGCGCGGACGCCGCCGGGGATGCCAGGACCGTACGGCTGGGAGGATGGGGGCGTGACTGGAACGCTGGTACTTGCAGGGACGCCCATCGGCGACGTCGCGGACGCGCCGCCGCGGCTCGCCGCCGAACTGGCCGCGGCCGAGGTGATCGCCGCCGAGGACACCCGGCGGCTGCGCCGCCTGACCCAGGCCCTCGGCGTGCACACGACCGGCCGGATCGTGTCGTACTTCGAGGGCAACGAGGCCGCCCGCACCCCGGAGCTGGCCGACGCCCTCGAAGCCGGTGCCCGCGTCCTGCTCGTCACCGACGCCGGCATGCCCTCCGTCTCCGACCCCGGCTACCGGCTGGTCGCCGCCGCCGTCGAGCGCGGCGTCAAGGTCACCGCGGTGCCGGGACCCAGCGCGGTGCTCACCGCGCTCGCCGTCTCCGGCCTGCCCGTGGACCGGTTCTGCTTCGAGGGCTTCCTGCCGCGCAAGGGCGGCGAGCGCCGCTCCCGGCTGCGCGAGGTCGCCGACGAGCGCCGCACCCTCGTCTACTTCGAGGCCCCGCACCGCCTCGACGACACCCTCGCCGCGATGACCGAGGTCTTCGGCGCGGACCGCCGCGCCGCGGTCTGCCGCGAGCTGACCAAGACGTACGAGGAGGTACGCCGCGGCCCGCTCAAGGACCTGGCCGCGTGGGCGGCGGACGGTGTACGCGGCGAGATCACCATTGTCGTGGAGGGCGCCCCCGAGACCGGCCCGCAGGACCTCGGCCCCGAGGAGCTGGTGCGCCGCGTACACGTCAGGGAAGAGGCCGGGGAGCGCCGCAAGGAGGCCATCGCGGCCGTCGCCGCCGAGACCGGGCTGCCCAAACGCGAGGTGTTCGATGCCGTCGTGGCGGCAAAGAATGCGGCGCGAACGGGACCAGCGGAAGGTAAATGACTAGCCTGGAAGGTAAAACGTGGGCCGCGCAGCCGGGCGCATTCTCTACACCCCGCCAAATCTGTGCCAACAGGTCGGAGGCCCTGCTGCGCCACCGCCGGGAAAGGCGTTCCCTGGGAGGTGGGACGTTCGTCCCCGGAGACCTTGTCCAGCGGGCAAGAGGAGCGGCTATGAGTGACATCGCGCGTACGCCGGGTACCACCACCGGCACCCACCCCACCCCCCAGACGGACCCCCCGGCACACGAGGCGTACGCCTTCGCGTGCATGAGCTGCGGCCACGGCTGGGAGCAGTCGTACGAGATAACGCACCACGTCGACGCGGACGGGCGCGCGCACTGTGTGTACTACGCGGACGGCGAGCGCGTACCGTCGCCGCTGACCCGGCCCACCTGCCTGAACTGCGGCGGCCACGTCGTGCGCATCATGCGGGCCGGACAGGTCTCGATGGTCTCCAAGGTGATGGCCGGCCTGCACAGCCAGCCGTCGGCGGGCGCCGCCGAAGGCCACGCGGGCGCGGGCGCGGGATCCGTACCGCAGCAGGGCGAGCACACCGACGACGCCGGCCCGGCCACGGAGGACGGCCACCGCGAGCGCCACCACTGGCACCTCTCCGACCTGCTGCACCCCTTCCAGCACCACCGCAGGTGAGCCGGGGGCCGCGGTCCGGACCGGTGGGTGTCACCGGGCCCTCGTAGGATCGCGGCCATGAGCAGTACGACCAAGGACACGCCGCCGCCACTGCCCGAACCGCTTCGGGTGGCGGTGGCGGACTCGCACACGCACCTCGACATGCAGGACGGGACGGTCGAGGAAGCGCTGGCCAAGGCCGCCTCCGTCGGTGTGACCACCGTCGTGCAGGTGGGCTGTGACGTGAACGGCTCGCGCTGGGCCGCGGAGACCGCCGCCGCGTACGAGGCGGTGCATGCGACGGTCGCGCTGCATCCGAACGAAGCGCCGCGGATCGTGCTGGGAGATCCTGACGGCTGGTCGCGGCAGGGTGCCCGCGAGCCCGGCGGGGACGATGCTCTCGACGCGGCGCTCGCCGAGATCGACGCCCTCGCGGCGCTGCCGCACGTCCGCGGCGTCGGGGAGACCGGCCTCGACCACTTCCGTACCGGCCCCGACGGCATGGCCGCACAGCAGCGCTCCTTCCGCGCCCACATCGAGATCGCCAAGCGGCACGGCAAGGCCCTGGTCATCCACGACCGCGAGGCCCACGACGACGTGCTGCGCATCCTGCGCGAAGAGGGCGCCCCGGAGCGCGTGGTCTTCCACTGCTACTCGGGCGACGCCGAGATGGCCAAGATCTGCGCCGAGGCCGGCTACTACATGTCCTTCGCGGGCAACGTCACCTTCAAGAACGCCCGGCCGCTGCGCGACGCGCTGGCCGTCGCCCCGCCCGAGCTGGTGCTGGTCGAGACCGACGCCCCCTTCCTGACGCCCGCGCCGTACCGCGGACGGCCTAACGCGCCGTATCTCATTCCGGTCACGCTGCGGGCCATGGCCGACGTCAAGGGGATGACGGAGGAAGCGCTGGCCACCGCCGTGGCCGCCAACACGGCGCGTGCCTTCGGTTACTGAGCGGTGCCACGCGGGCGGCGCGGCAGGATAGCGCGGCGACACTGCGTAGCGGGTCCGCTTTGTTGAGTCACCGGTGCTCCGCTACATTCCGGCCCGACAACCCCGACTCGTGGCATGTGGAGCGCCGTGACTCATTCGCAGGGCAGTCGAAGCCACCGCGCCGCGCACGCCGGACGCGGACCGGGCGCCGAGCCGCGGACCGGAGCGGTCGAGGCACCCGATCCGTACGGGAGGTACGCGCCGTACGGGGAGTACGGGGAGTACGGGGAGTACGAGGCGTACGGCGCCTACGGTTCGTACGGGACGTACGCGGCGTACGGGCAGAGCGGTCCGTACGACGTGTACGGGACCTACGGTGCGGGGACGTACGACCGCTACGAGCACGGCGACCCCGTACCGGCCCACGACCCGGCGCAGCGCTACGGAGCGCAGCCACCGGAAGCGCCGGGCGGGCCCGCGGATCCCGGTGGGGGCGGGGGCGCCCCGGAGGCCGGGACTTCCGAGATGCCCGCGGTCCCGCCGGGGCGGGTGCCGCACCAGGGACCGCTCGTGCCGCTGCGCGACGACCTCGCCGGGGTGTCCACCCCCGGCCTGCCGGCGCACCAGGGCCGCGCCGCCGCCCGCCGGGCCGCCCGCGGCACCGCCCACCGCCGCGGCATGACCGACCGCCTCGGCACCGTGGACCGCCGCGGCACCGACGGCACCGAAACCCGCCGCCGGCTGCTCCCGCAGGCCCTGGTCGTGGCCTTCCTCGCCGGCGGCACCTCCGCGTTCATCGCCCACGACAAGGCCGTCCGCATCGACGTGGACGGCGAACCGCGCACCCTGCACACCTTCGCCTCCGACGTCGGCGACCTGCTCGCCGACGAGGACGTGCGGGTCGGCGAACACGACTCCGTCCAGCCCGCCGCCGACGCCGAGCTGACCAGCGGCGACGAGGTCGTCATCCGCTACGGGCGGCCGGTCCGGCTCACCCTGGACGGCCAGCGCCGCGATGTCTGGACGACCGCCGAGACCGTCGGCGGCGCGCTGCGCCAGTTCGGCGTCCGCGCCGAAGGCGCCCACCTGTCCGCGGACCCCGCCCGGCGCATCGGCCGCAACGGCCTCGACCTGGACGTCCGCACCGAGCGCAGCGTCACCTTCGTCGCCGACGGCCGCGAGCACACCGTGCGCACCAACGCCGCCACCGTCCGCGAAGCCCTCGACCAGGCGGGCATCGCGCTGCGCGGCGAGGACACCACTTCCGTCGCGCCCGACTCCTTCCCGCGCGACGGGCAGACCGTCTCCGTGCTGCGCATCACCGGGGCCGAGAAGGTCCGCGAGGAGACCATCGCGTTCGAGACGGTCAAGAAGGCCGACCCGACGCTCTTCAAGGGCACCGAGACGGTGGTGCGGCAGGGCCGGCCCGGTGTGCGGCGCCTGACGTACGAGGTGCGCACGGTCAACGGCGTCCAGCAGAAGCCCAAGAAGGTCGGCTCCGAGGTCGTCCGCGAGCCGCGCGACCGCATCGTGCACGTCGGCACCAAGCCGGTGCCGCAGCGGGTGGCCGGCGCCGACCACCTGGACTGGGACGCGCTCGCCCAGTGCGAGGCGGGCGGACGGCCGAACGCGGTGGACGCGTCCGGCACGTACGGCGGGCTCTACCAGTTCGACACCGGCACCTGGCAGGGGCTGGGCGGCAGCGGACGGCCGCAGGACGCGCCCGCCGGGGAGCAGACCTACCGGGCGAAGAAGCTCTACATCAGCCGGGGGGCCAGTCCGTGGCCGGTGTGCGGGCGGCGGCTGCACGGGTGAGCCGGCCGAGGTGGCAGGGAGGAGCGGGCCCGGCGGGCCGGTGTGGCCGGACCGGGGGCCGGGCGCCGTAAGCTGCACGGGTGAGCAACAGCACCACCGATGAGCCCGGCCCCCTCCTGGGCGCCGCCGACATCCGCGAACTGGCCGCCGCGCTGGGCGTACGCCCCACCAAGCAGCGCGGCCAGAACTTCGTCATCGACGCCAACACCGTCCGGCGCATCGTGCGCACCGCCGAGGTACGGCCGGACGACGTCGTCGTCGAGGTCGGCCCCGGGCTCGGCTCGCTGACCCTGGCGCTGCTGGAGGCCGCCGACCGGGTCACCGCCGTCGAGATCGACGACGTGCTGGCCGCCGCGCTGCCCTCCACGGTCGAGGCGCGGCTGCCCGGCCGCGCGGACCGCTTCGCGCTCGTGCACAGCGACGCGATGCTCGTACGGGAGCTGCCCGGGCCCGCGCCCACCGCGCTGGTCGCCAACCTGCCCTACAACGTCGCCGTGCCGGTGCTGCTGCACATGCTCGCCACGTTCCCGACCATCGACCGCACCCTGGTCATGGTCCAGTCGGAGGTCGCCGACCGGCTCGCGGCCCGGCCCGGCAACAAGGTCTACGGCGTGCCGTCGGTCAAGGCCAACTGGTACGCCGATGTGAAGCGGGCCGGGGCGATCGGGCGCAACGTGTTCTGGCCCGCGCCGAACGTCGACTCCGGGCTGGTCTCGCTCGTCCGCCGCGAGAAGCCGGTCGCCACCACCGCGAGCCGCGATGAGGTCTTCGCCGTCGTGGACGCGGCGTTCGCGCAGCGCCGCAAGACGCTGCGGGCCGCGTTGGCCGGGTGGGCCGGATCGGCCGCGGCGGCCGAGGCGGCGCTGGTGGCCGCGGGGGTTTCGCCGCAGGCGCGGGGGGAGGCGCTGACGGTGGAGGAGTTCGCGCGTATCGCCGAGCACAAGCCGAGTTCCGAGGGGAGTGCCGCGTGATCGACCGGGCCACCGTTACGGTTCGCGTACCCGCGAAGGTCAACGTTCAGCTTGCGGTTGGAGGTGCGCGGGCGGATGGGTTCCACGACCTGGCCAATGTGTTCCTGGCCGTGGGGCTGTATGACGAGGTGACGGCGGCGCCTGCCGAGTCGCTCCGCGTCACCGCTGCCGGGCCGGATGTCGATCGTGTGCCCCTCGACCGTACGAACCTGGCTGCGCGTGCTGCGGAGCTGCTGGCGGCGCGGTACGGTCTCGCGCCTGATGTGCACCTGCATATCGCCAAGGACATTCCTGTTGCGGGGGGTATGGCGGGGGGCAGTGCGGATGCGGCGGGGGCGCTGGTGGCGTGTGATGCGCTGTGGGGCACTGGGGCTTCGCGGGACGAGTTGCTGGCGATCTGTGCCGAGCTGGGTAGTGATGTGCCGTTCTCGCTGGTGGGTGGGGTGGCGCTGGGGCGTGGGCGCGGTGAGTTGCTGACGCCGCTGGAGGTTGGCGGGACGTTTCACTGGGTGTTCGCGGTGGCCGATGGGGGGTTGTCGACGCCGGCCGTGTACCGGGAGTTCGACCGGTTGAACGAGGGCTTGGACGTGCCGGTGCCTGAGGCGTCCGGGGCGCTGGTGGAGGCGCTTGCGGCGGGGGATGCGGTGGCGTTGGCCGGTGCGGTGTCGAATGATCTTCAGGCTGCTGCGGTGTCGTTGCGGCCGTCGTTGGTCGATACGTTGGAGGCGGGGGCTGCCGCGGGGGCGCTGGCCGCGCTGGTGTCCGGGTCCGGGCCTACGACGGCGTTTCTCGCGAAGGATGCGGAGGCCGCTGTGGCGGTGGCTGCTGCGTTGTCGGCGTCTGGGACGTGTCGGGTTGCTCGGGTGGCTGCTGGGCCGGTTCCTGGGGCTACCGTCATCTAGGGTTGCGGGTTTGCGCCTGAGGTTCGGTGGGTGGGGGCTCGGGGCCCCGCAGGGGTCACTCCTCGGCCGCCTGGAGCGGCCGAAATGTATGGACGCAACCGGGGCTTCGGTCGCCTGCGGGGAGACCCCTACGTGTCCCCGAGCCCGGCCGGTCGGCGGCTTTCCCGCCGTCTTGGCTGGGCTCTTTACAAGCCCGTGTTGGTGGCGCTCTTCACGAGTATCTGTACCGCTGTCTCCCCGGCCGCTACTGCCGCCTTGTCCTCTGTGGGGCGGCAGCGGTTTGTCGCTGGGTTGTACTCGGTCATGATCGTGCCTGCGTGGTCGGTGGGGCACTCTGTGTAGGTGGTCGGGTGGGCTGCCTTGTGTAGTACCTCGGCCATGGTGCGGGAGTGGGTGGTGGGGATCACTGTGTCGGTTGTGCCGTGCAGGAGGTGGATGGGGGCGGTGGGTGTCAGGCCCTTTTCCAGGTCTGTCAGGGGTGGGGTGCCGGTGGTGCGGGCCGGGACGTCGTAGCGGCCGGAGAGGGCCAGGACGGCGGTCGGGGGGTGGGCTGCGGTGAGGTCGGGGTGGAGGGCTGTGCCGACTGCGGCGCCCGCGCCGGCGGACCAGCCTGCCAGGAGGAGGGTGCCGTTTGCTTCGTCCTGGGCGAAGGTGCGGGCGAAGGCCAGGGACTCCAGGAGGTGGGTGCGGCCGTTGTCCGCCGCGTCCGAGCGCCAGTCCGGTACGAGGACGGTCAGGCCGTGGTCCGCGGCCGTACGGGCCAGTGGGCGCAGGACGTCGCGTTCGTCGGGGCCGGTGCCGTGCCACAGGAGGACAGTGGCGGTGGGCGGCCCGTCGGGGCGGTGGATGTCCAGGGATTTGCCGCTGGGGCCGTAGGTCCGTATGTCCATGGGCGCACGGTATCTGTACGGGGGCGCGGCGGCTTGCCGACTAGGGTGGGGAGTCGACCGATTCGAAGTTCAGGAGCGTTATGGCCGTCAACCTCGTCAATCTGGAAGCCGTGGGCAAGGTGTACGGGACGCGTGCGCTGCTCGACGGTGTCTCCCTGGGTGTCAATGAAGGGGACCGGATCGGCGTCGTGGGGCGTAACGGCGACGGCAAGACCACCTTGATCCGGATTCTCGCCAAGCTGGAGGGGCCCGACGACGGGCGGGTCACGCACAACAGCGGGCTGCGGCTGGGGGTGCTGACCCAGCACGACTCGCTGGATCCGGCCGCGACGGTGCGCCATGAGGTGATCGGTGATCTCGCTGATCATGAGTGGCGTGGCAATGCCAAGATCCGGGATGTGCTGACGGGGCTCTTCGGCGGGCTGGATCTGCCGGGGCTCGGGCAGGGGCTGGACACCGTGATCGGGCCGCTGTCGGGTGGTGAGCGGCGGCGGATCGCGCTGGCGAAGCTGTTGATCGCCGAGCAGGATCTGATCGTGCTGGACGAGCCGACGAACCATTTGGATGTCGAAGGCATTTCGTGGCTCGCGGGGCATTTGCGGGCCCGGCGGTCCGCGCTGGTGTGTGTGACGCACGACCGGTGGTTCCTGGATCAGGTGTGCACGCGGATGTGGGACGTCCAGCGCGGTGATGTCCATGAGTACGAGGGTGGGTACAGCGATTACGTTTTCGCCCGGGCTGAGCGGGAGCGGATTGCGGCCAGTGAGGAAGCCAAGCGGCAGAATTTGATGCGGAAGGAGCTGGCCTGGCTGCGGCGGGGGGCTCCGGCGCGGACGAGTAAGCCGCGGTTCCGTATTGAGGCCGCCAATGAATTGATCGCGGATGTGCCGCCGCCCCGGGACACCGCCGAGCTGATGAAGTTCGCCAACTCGCGGCTGGGCAAGACGGTTTTCGACCTGGAGGACGTGACCGTACAGGCCGGGCCGAAGATGCTGCTGAAGCATCTGACGTGGCAGCTCGGGCCGGGGGACCGGATCGGTCTGGTGGGTGTGAACGGTGCGGGCAAGACGTCCTTGTTGCGGGCGCTGGCCGATGCCGCGCGTACGGGGGGCGAGGCGCAGCCTGCGGCGGGGCGGATTGTTGTCGGCAAGACCGTGAAGCTTGCTTATCTGTCGCAGGAAGTCGCGGAGCTCGATCCTTCCTGGCGGGTGCTGGAGGCCGTGCAGCGGGTGCGGGAGCGGGTGGATCTCGGCAAGGGCCGGGAGATGACCGCGGGGCAGCTGTGCGAGAAGTTCGGGTTCACGAAGGAGAAGCAGTGGACGCCGGTCGGCGATCTGTCGGGCGGTGAGCGGCGGCGGCTGCAGATTCTGCGGCTGCTGATGGACGAGCCGAATGTGCTGTTCCTGGACGAGCCGACGAATGATCTCGACATCGAGACGCTGACGCAGTTGGAGGACCTGCTCGACGGGTGGGCCGGATCGCTGGTGGTTATCAGCCACGACCGGTATTTCGTCGAGCGGACCACGGACCGGGTGTTCGCGTTGCTGGGCGATGCGACGCTGCGGATGCTGCCGCGTGGGCTGGACGAGTACCTGGAGCGGCGGCAGAAGGTGATCGAGGCTGCTGCGCCGGCGGCTCCGGCCGAGGCCGCGCCCAAGCAGAAGCCGGCCGCTGTGACGCGTGCCGCGCAGAAGGAGCTGCAGAAGATCGAGCGGCAGCTCGACCGTATCGGCGAGAAGGAGTCGAAGCTGCACGCGCAGATCGCGGAGCACGCCACGGACTTCGAGAAGGTCGCGGGGCTGGACGCGCAGTTGCGGGAGCTGGTGGGGGAGCGGGAGGAACTGGAGATGCGGTGGCTGGAACTGGCCGAGGACGCGTAGCGTACGGCCCGTTCCGCCGGCCCGGTGAGGCCCGCTTCGATGCTCTTCTTGTCACATACGGACAGGAAGGCGTGGGTAAGTGGGCCTGAATGGCCGGGATTTCAGCGTTGCGGCAGGCTTCTTCCCCTTAGGGGGCGCGCAACGTCGAACAAGCGTGTAGCTTCCGGGGACAAGGGGCCCGGCGGGGGCCGGGGGGCTGGGCTCGCCGGGGAATTGGGGGGTTGCTGCAATGGGCGTGCGGCTGATGGTGGTCGACGATCACCGACTGCTCGCCGAGGCACTCGCCTCGGCCTTGAAACTGCGCGGGCACCGCGTGCTCGCGGCGGCCGCCCCGAGCGCCGGGGCGGCGGATCTGGTGGTGAGCCGCGCGCCCGAAGTGTGCCTGCTGGGCACCGCCACCCCGGCCGAGCCGGGCGCCTTCGACCCGGTCGTACGGATCAAGAAGGAGCGGCCGCAGGTCGCGGTGGTGGTGCTCGGGCCGGTGCCCAACCCGCGCGGTATCGCCGCCGCGTTCGCCGCGGGTGCTTCGGGGTACGTACGGCACGACGAGCGGATCGAGGGCGTGGAACGCGCCATGATGAAGGCGCGGGCCGGCGAGGCGGCGATCGCGCCGCAGTTGCTCCAGCAAGCCTTCGAGGAGTTGCTGCATCCGGCAGCGCAGCCTGACGACGAGGGTGCCCGGCTGTTGCAGATGCTCACTCCGCGCGAGGTGGAGGTGCTGGTGCGGGTCGCCGAGGGCGAGGACACCCGACTGATCGCGGCGGGCATGGGCATCGCGCCGAGTACCGCCCGTACGCATGTGCAGCGGGTCCTGATGAAGCTCGGCGTCGGCTCGCGGCTGGAGGCGGCGGCGCTGGCGGCGCGTACGGGGCTGCTGGACCGGGCGGCGACGCGGGGCGCGGACGCGCGCGCGGCGGCGGGGGCCGAGGCCGCTCCGCCGCCGTGACGGGCGCCGCTCAGTCGGTGTCCTCCTGGAGGGCCGCGATCTCCTCGGCCGTCGGCGGGACGACCGGGCGCAGCTTGATCCAGGCCAGGAAGAACAGGCCGAGCAGCAGCATGCCCACGCCCGTCCAGAGGTTGATGTTGATGTCCTGGGCCTTCTTCAGGTCCGCGTCGGAGGCGGTGAACCCGGCGATCATCACGATGACGCCGTAGAGGGTGAACAGGCCGCCGATGATCAGGCGGATGTCGAAGAGCCGGGCGGCCGTGGCCGACCTGCGTTCGAGGTCGATCTCGTGCTGGTAGTCGCTCATGGGGCGGGTTCCTTCGGGTGCGGTCAGAAGGAGTACGGGACGTAGCAGAGCGCGGCCAGGATGATCGCGCCCCAGCCGAGCAGGGCCGGCTTGCGGTACCACGCGTCGTCGCCCTTGGCGGGCGGCTCGTCCAGGCCGGGGGACCTGGTGCCGTAGACCAGGCCGGCGAGTTCCGCCTCCGGCTTGGGCTGGGTGAACAGGGTGACGCCGACCATCACCACGGCGCCGACGACGAAGGCGACGATCGCGGAGACGAAGTTGGCGCCCTGGTCGGTGGGGATGGCGATGATGCCCTGCTTGTAGATCCAGAAGTAGTTGACCATCG
This sequence comes from Streptomyces sp. NRRL F-5755, assembly GCF_001279365.1. Classification (NCBI taxonomy): domain Bacteria; kingdom Bacillati; phylum Actinomycetota; class Actinomycetes; order Kitasatosporales; family Streptomycetaceae; genus Streptomyces; species Streptomyces sp. NRRL F-5755. The sequence continues at coordinate 26,742 of NZ_LGCW01000115.1, forward strand.
CCGCGGTGGTGCCCGCGACCAGGCCCCACACACCGGACTTCATGGACGCCCGCTTCCAGAACATGCCGATGATGAACACCACGAACATCGGCACGTTGAAGAACGAGAACAGCGTCTGGAGGTAGCCCATGATGTTGTTGAAGGTGGCCGCCAGGAAGGCCGTGCCGATGCTGCACAGCACCCCGACGGCGGTGACCATCCGGCCGAACCGCAGGTAGTAGCGGTCCTCGCGGCCGGGCCTCACGTACTTCGCCCAGATGTCGGAGGTGAAGACCGTGTTGAAGGACGAGACGTTGGCCGCCATGCCCGCCATGAAGGCGGCCAGCAGGCCGGTGACCGCGATGCCGAGGACGCCGTTGGGCAGCAGATCGCGCATCAGCAGCGGAATGGCGTCGTTGTAGGTCAGGTCGGAGCCCTCCTGGCCGATCTTGGGCACGACGACCGCGGCGACCAGGCCGGGGATCATCACCAGGAACGCGATGAACATCTTCGGGTAGGCGGCGATCAGCGGGGTGCGCTGCGCGGCGGAGAGGTTCTTCGCGGACAGCGCGCGCTGCACCTCGGCGAAGTTGGTGGTCCAGTAGCCGAAGGAGAGCACGAAGCCCAGACCCAGGATGATCGTCAGCCAGTTGGCGCCGAGCGCGTTGGGCTCGCCGATGCCGGTGCCGTCCCAGGCGGTCAGGAAGCTGTGCCCGTGCTGCTTCTCCAGCGTCGAGGACAGCCCGTCCCAGCCGCCGACCCGCTTGAGGCCGATGACGCAGATCGGGATGAGCGCGGCCAGGATCACGAAGAACTGCAGCACCTCGTTGTAGATCGCCGAGGACAGGCCGCCGACGGTGATGTACGCGAGGACGAACAGCCCGGCGACGACGATGGCCACCCACTGCGGCCAGCCCAGCAGCGCCTCGACGACGATCGACAGCGCGTAGAGGTTGACGCCCGCGATCAGGATGGCGGCGAAGGCGAACAGCACCGAGCTGAGCAGGTGCGCCGACTTGTCGAAGCGCTGGAGCAGGAACTCCGGTACGGAGCGGACCCGCGAGCCGTAGTAGAAGGGCATCATCACCAGGCCCAGGAACACCATGGCGGGGATGGCGCCGATCCAGTACCAGTGCACGACGGCGACGCCGTACTGCGCGCCGGTGGCGGCCATGCCGAGGATCTCGGTAGCGCCGAGGTTGGCGGCGACGAAGGCGAGGCCGGTGACCCAGGCGGGCAGCGACCGCCCGGACAGGAAGAAGTCCAGGCTGGTCTTCACGCTGCGCCGGGCGGCGAAGCCGATGCCGAGGACGACGACGAAGTAGATGGCCAGAATCGCGTAATCGAGCCCGTTGGTGGGCAGCCGTAGCCCTGCGGCCAAGGTGATCATGGGGCACTCACTTCTCTGTGCGTGATGAACGCACAGGAACCTACGCGCGGTCCTTCAGAAACTGAAGACTTTTGTTCGTTCTCGTGGTGGGATCGTGATGGGGGCGCGCGCTTTGTGGCGGAATCTCCACGGGGAGATCCGGCCGCGGTGCGGCGCTGTCGGGCGTTGACGGGCTTGTTTAGTTGTGCTTCATTGTGTGTGTTTGTGTTTGGTGGGTGTGGCAGTGCTGCCAAGGAGTGCTCCAGTGAAGAAGACGATGACCCGGCTCGCCGACGGCCGGGAGCTCATCTACTACGACCTGCGCGACGACGTGGTACGCGACGACGCCGACCACCGGCCGCTCGACCCGGTCTCCACCGCCTCCGAGATCCGCCACGACCGCCTGCTCGGCGACTCCGTAGCCGTCGCCTCGCACCGCCAGGGCCGCACCTACCTCCCGCCGGCCGACGCCTGCCCGCTGTGCCCCTCCCGCGACGGCCGCGCCACCGAGATCCCCGCCGCCGACTACGACGTCGCCGTCTTCGAGAACCGCTTCCCCTCCCTGGCCGGCGACACCGGCCGCTGCGAGGTCGTCTGCTTCACCCCCGACCACGACGCGTCCTTCGCCGACCTCACCGGGGAACAGGCCGCGCTCGTCCTGGAGGCATGGACCGACCGCACCGCCGAACTCTCCCAGCACCCCGCCGTCCAGCAGGTCTTCTGCTTCGAGAACCGCGGCGCGGAGATCGGCGTGACCCTCGGCCACCCGCACGGCCAGATCTACGCCTACCCCTTCGTCACCCCGCGCACCGAGCGCATGCTCACCCGGCTCGCCGCCCACCGCGAGAAGACCGGCGGCAACCTCTTCGACGACGTGCTCGCCGGCGAACGCGCCGACGGCCGCCGCATCGTGCTGGACACCGAGCACTGGACCGCCTTCGTCCCCTACGCCGCCCACTGGCCGTACGAGGTCCACCTCTACCCCAAGCACCGGGTCCCCGACCTGCTCGCGCTCGGCGAGGCGGCGCGCACAGAGTTCCCACAGGTCTATCTGGAAGTCTTGCGGCGGTTCGACCGGATCTTCGGCCCCGACGAGCCCCCGACCCCCTACATCTCCGCCTGGCACCAGGCGCCGCTGCACGCCGCCGACCGCGGCGAGTTCGCGCTCCATCTGGAGCTTTTCACCGTCCGCCGGACTTCCGGCAAGCTGAAGTTCCTCGCGGGTTCCGAATCCGGCATGAACGTGTTCATCAACGACGTGCCGCCGGAGGCTGCGGCCGAGCGACTGCGAGAGGTAGCGAGCGAGTGAGCAACAAGTACCTGGTCACCGGCGGAGCGGGATACGTGGGCAGCGTCGTGGCGGCGCACCTGGTCGAGGCGGGACACGCCGTCACGGTCCTCGACGACCTGTCCACCGGGCACCGCGAAGGCGTCCCGGCCGGCACCGAGTTCATCGAGGGCCGCGTCCAGGACGCCGCCCGCCACCTGGACGCCTCCTACGACGCGGTACTGCACTTCGCCGCCTTCTCGCAGGTCGGCGAGTCCGTCACGGACCCCGAGAAGTACTGGCGCAACAACGTCGGCGGCACCATGGACCTGCTCGCCGCGATGCGCGGCGCGGGCGTGCGCACCCTGGTCTTCTCCTCCACCGCCGCCACCTACGGCGAGCCCGAGCGCACCCCGATCACCGAGTCCGCGCCCACCGCGCCCACCAGCCCGTACGGCGCCTCCAAGCTCGCCGTCGACCACATGATCGCGGGCGAGTGCGCCGCGCACGGCCTGGCCGCCGTCTCGCTGCGCTACTTCAACGTCGCGGGCGCCTACGGCGACTGCGGCGAGCGCCACGACCCCGAATCGCACCTGATCCCGCTCGTCCTCCAGGTCGCCCTGGGCAAGCGCGAGGCCATCTCCGTCTACGGCGACGACTACCCGACGCCCGACGGCACCTGCGTACGCGACTACATCCACGTCGCCGATCTGGCGGAAGCGCATCTGCTCGCCCTCGATGCCGCGGCGCCCGGCGAACACCTCGTCTGCAACCTCGGCAACGGCCACGGCTTCTCCGTACGCGAGGTCATCGAGACCGTCCGCAAGGTCACCGGACACCCCGTACCCGAGATCACCGCGGGGCGCCGCGGCGGCGACCCCGCCGTCCTGGTCGCCTCCGCGCGGACCGCGATCGACCGGCTCGGCTGGCGCCCCAGCCGCACGGATCTGGCCGACATCGTCGCGGACGCCTGGGAGTTCGCCCGCAGCAGGGAGGCCGTGCGCGGGGAGACCGGTACGCCATGACGGACACCGGCCACCTGACGGCGGACGACGCGACGCGCGCCCGGCACACCGCCGACCGCTTCCGCGAGGTCTACGGCGCCGCCCCCGCCGGGGTGTGGGCGGCGCCCGGCCGCGTCAACCTCATCGGCGAACACACCGACTACAACGACGGCTTCGTGATGCCGCTGGCCCTGCCGCACACCACCCTCGCCGCCGCCGCGCCCCGTACCGACGGCGTACTGCGGGTGCACTCCGGCGACGGCAGCGGCGGCGGCCAGAGCGTCGAACTGCGCCTGGACGCCCTGCGCCCGGCCGCCGACGGCGGCTGGGCGGGCTATCCGGCGGGCGTCGCCTGGGCCCTGCGGGAGGCCGGGCTGCCCGTCGGCGGCGCGGACCTGCACTACGAGAGCACCGTCCCGGTCGGCGCGGGCCTGTCCTCGTCGGCCGCCCTGGAAGTAGCCACCGCGCTCGCCCTCGACGACCTGTACGGCCTCGGGCTCACCCGGCAGCGCCTGGCGCAGCTCGCCCAGCGCGCGGAGAACGCGTTCGTGGGCGTGCCCTGCGGCATCATGGACCAGACCGCGGCGGCCTGTTGCACGGACGGCCACGCGCTGTTCCTGGACACCCGCGACCTCTCCCAGCGGCAGATTCCGTTCGATTTGGCGGGGGAGGGGCTGCGGCTCCTGGTCGTGGACACCCGGGTGAAACACGAGCTGGGGGACGGCGCGTACGCACAACGGCGCGCCATGTGCGAGCGCGGTGCGCGGGCGCTCGGCGTACACGCGCTGCGCGATGTGCCGTACGCGCATCTGCCCGGGGCACTGGACAAGCTGGCCGCGACGGACGAGGAGCCGGACGGCGGGAAGGGCGACGGCGGACCCGGCACGGCGGCGGTGGTCCGGCACGTGGTGACCGAGAACCGGCGGGTCGAAGAGGTCATCGCCCGCCTGGACGCCGGCGAGGCCCGCGCCATCGGCCCGCTGCTGACCGCCGGACACGCCTCGCTGCGCGACGACTTCCGGGTCTCCTGCGCCGAACTGGACCTGGCCGTCGAGGCGGCCGGGGCGGCGGGCGCGCTCGGGGCCCGGATGACCGGCGGCGGGTTCGGCGGCTCGGCCGTCGTCCTCGTGGCGGAGGCGGACGCGGACACCGTCGCCGTACGGATCACGGAGGCGTTCGCCGCGGCCGGTCACACGGCGCCGCGGATCTTCCCGGCCGTGCCGAGCGCGGGGGCGCGGCGGCTGGTGTGAGGCACGGGGGCGGGCCGGGGTCACCGGCCCGCCCCCGGCCGATCGAATTGAGACGAACCTTGTCGACTTCCGCCCCTCGACGGCCGCTGGGCCCCACCCTGAACACTTGGGCCGGGCAGTTTTGCCAATAGCCTTCCGTTGCCGCACCCCGTCCGTAATCTGAGTCCCAGCACCGGTGGGGGCCGGTGCTGATCAGGGGGCGAGACAGTCGGGTACGACGCCCGGGGGTGGGGTGGTCTTGCGGCACGGCGGCGGCCGTGTGGCTGCGTCGGCCTTGGTCCCGGGCGTCGTGCCCACTTGGTCCGTTCCCCGAGACAGGGGGTCTCAGTGCAACGCATCCGGGTTCTGGTGGTCGACGACCACCGCATCTTCGCCGAGTCCCTGGCGGCCGCGCTCGCGGCCGAACAGGACGTGGACGTGGCGGCGGCCGGCAGCGGACCGGCTGCCCTGCGCAGCCTGGAGCGGGCGGCCGCCGACGGCCGGCGCTTCGACGTGATGCTCATCGACGCCGACCTCGGCACCGTCACGGCGCCGCTGGCATCCGTGCCGGACCGGCCCGTGCCGGGCCGCGACGGCAACGCCGACGGCGGCCCGCTGGACGGCATCTCGCTGGTCGCGGGCGTCCGCACGGCCTATCCGTACGTCCGTACCGTCGTCCTCGCCGAGAAGGACGACCCGCGCCGGGCCGCCTTCGCGCTCCAGGCGGGCGCCGGCGGCTGGGTCGCCAAGGACTGCTCGCTCTCCCGCCTGCTCGCCGTCATCCGCGGCGTGCTGCGCGACGAGACGCACCTGCCGCCCGCGCTGCTGACCGGCGTCCTGCGCGAGCTGACGGCGGCGCGCAAGCACCGCACCGAAAGCGAGCGCCTGGTGGAGTCGCTGACGCCGCGCGAGCGCGAGGTGCTGCGCTGCATGGTGGCCGGGCTGGGCCGCAAGGCGGTCGCCGAGCGGCTGTTCCTGTCCCCGCACACGGTCCGTACGCACATGCAGAACGTGCTCGGCAAGCTCGGCGTGCACTCGACGCTGGCCGCCGTGGCGCTGGCGCGGCGGGCCGGAGTGGGGCCGGTGGAGCTGGAACCGGCCACGGCCGCGGCCTCCGCGCTCACCTGAGGCGCGGCGCGGGGACCGCCCGCGCCGCGCCCGGCACCGGTCAGCCGCTGGTGGACACCGCCCTTCGCGAGTCCTTCAGCACGGCCACGCCACGGGCCGGCAGCGCGATCCGGTAGGTGTGCTCCGACCGCTCCCCGCGCGCCCCGGCGAGCGCGTCGGCCATCGGGCAGGGCAGCGTGATGTCGGCCGCCCGCGCGCCGTGGTTGAGGAGGAAGAGGAAGCGCCCGCCGTCGCCCTCCCGTACGGTGGCCTGCACGCCCTCGGGCAGCCCGGCCAGCACCGGCCGCACGCCCGCCGCCGCCCGTACGCCGTCCATCAGGGCCCGCATCAGGGCCGGTTCGAGCCGGGTGCCGACGTAGGTGACCCTGCCCGCGCCGTAGCCGTGCCGGGTGACGGCCGGGGCGCCCGCCAGCTCGCCGTCGGCGAACCGGGCGACGGGCTCGGCGCCTTCGAGGAGGACGGCCTCCGACCACAGGTCGCCCGTACCGGACGGCAGCTCCCAGGCGCCCGCCGCCGCTTCCGCGCGCGCCGGCCCGCCCGGCCTCCGTACGGCCGCGACACCCCGTACGCCCACCGTCGCCCCCTCGTCCAGCGGCCAGAACTCCTCCACCCGCAGGCCCAGCAGCGAGCGCAGCGGCCCCGGACAGCCGCCGGGGTGCACCCGGTCGCAGGCGTCCACGACACCGGAGAAGAACGACACCAGCAGGTGCCCGCCGCCCCGTACGTACGCCGCCAGCCGCTCCGCGGCCCGCTCGGTCAGCAGGTACAGGTTCGGCACGACGACCAGCCGGTAGCCGGACAGGTCGCGGTCCGGCGGCACCACGTCGCATGCGACACCCGCCTCGAACAGCGGCCGGTAGTGCCCCAGCGCCAGTTCCGGCAGGCGCAGCGCCGTCGACGGGTGCGAGTCCAGCTCCAGGGCCCGCCAGCTGTCCCAGTCCGTCACCAGCGCCGCCGTCGGCCGCACCACCCGCGTCCCCGCGATCCCCGGCACGGACGCCAGCTCCCGCCCCAGCTCCGAGACCTCACGGAAGATCCGGGTGTCCGTACCGGCGTGCGGCACCACCGCGGAGTGGAACTTCTCCGCGCCGCCGCGCGACTGCCGCCACTGGAAGAACAGCACGGCGTCCGCGCCCTGCGCGACGGCCTGCCAGCTCCACAGGCGCATCGCACCCGGCGGCTTGGGACCGTTGCGGGCCCGCCAGTTGACCGCGCCGGGCGCCTGCTCCAGCAGCAGCCAGGGCTGCCCGCCGCGCGCCGACCGCATCAGGTCGAAGGTGTACGCGGCCGTCAGATGCGTACCGGCGTCGAAGGGGTCCTGGTAGAAGTCCAGCGCCATCATGTCCATGTCCCGCGCCCACGCGAAGGCGTCCACCGGCTTGTGGAACGGCATCAGGTTCGTGGTCACCGGCACCGACGGGCTCAGCCGCGCCAGCACCTCCCGCTCCGCCAGATAGCACTGGCGCAGCGCGTCGTCGCTGAAGCGCAGATAGTCCAGCTGCTGGGCCGGGTTGGGGAAGGTGGGGGCCGTACGCGGCGGCAGCACCTCCTCGAAGTCCGTGTACGCCTGCGACCAGAAGGCCGTCGACCAGGCGTCGTTGAGGCGCTCCACGCTCCCGTACCGCGCGCGCAGCCAGTCCCGGAAGTCCGCGGCCGACACATCGCAGTAGCACTGGCGGGTGTGGCAGCCGTACTCGTTGCCGACGTGCCACAGGGCCAGCGCGGGATGTCCGGCGTAGCGGGCGGCGAGCCGCTTGACGAGGCGGACCGCGTGCTCGCGGTAGACGGGGCTGGACGGGCAGTAGTGCTGCCGCCCGCCCGGCCAGCGGCGCCGCCCGTCCGGGCCCTGCGGCAGGACCTCCGGGTGCGCGCGGGTGAGCCACGGCGGCGGGGAGGCGGTCATGGTGGCCAGACACACGCGGACACCGGCGCCGCCGAGGCCGTCCACGACCCGGTCGAGCCAGTCGAAGTCGTACGCGCCGGGCCGGGGCTCGGCCCGCGCCCACGAGAAGATCCCTGCGGTCACCAGCGTGACGTGCGCCTGCTTCATCAGACGCAGATCCGCCTCCCACACCTCCTCGGGCCACTGCTCGGGGTTGTAGTCCGCACCGAAATGGATGCCCATCGGGTCTCCCGGATCGCGACGTGTACCGGCACGAGCTGCGGGCGGCGGGTACCCGGGGCACGGCCGCCCGTACGCCATGATTCCCGCCCGCGGGCGCCGCCGGGCGCACAACCGGCCGCCTCAGGACGAGTTCTTGCGTACGCTCCAGCCGCCGTCCACGACCAGCTCCGTCCCCGTCACGAACGACGCGTCGTCGGAGAGCAGGAACGCGACGGCCGCCGCCACCTCCTCCGGGCGCCCGAGCCGCCCGGCCGCCGTCTCCGCCGCGCTCGCCCGCCGGTCCGCCTCGCCGATGCCGTCCCACGCGGCGGTCAGCACCGGGCCCGGCAGGACGCAGTTCACCCGCACCTCCGGCCCGTACTCGACCGCCAGCTGGCGCGCCAGCCCGGTCAGCCCCGCCTTGGACGCGGCGTACGCGGGACGGCCCGGCAGCCCGAAGCGGGCCTGCACCGACGAGGTGAGCACGACCGCGCCGTGCTGCTCCCGCAGATCCGGCAGGACGGCCCGCACGCCCAGGAAGGCGCCGGTCAGGTTGACCGCCAGCTGCCGGTCCCAGTCCGCCGGGGCGGCCAGGTCGGCGGGCGCGTGCAGCCCTTGCAGGGCGGCGTTGCCGACCAGCGCGTCCACCGGGCCGTACCGCTGCCGGGCGGCCCGTACGGCGCGCTGCCAGTGGTCCTCGCGCGCCACGTCGCAGCGCTCGTAGGAGGCCCGGCCGCCCGCGGCGCGGATGCGGCGGGCGGTGCGCTCGCCCAGCTCGTCGTCGATGTCCAGGAGCAGCACCTGCGCGCCCTCGGCGGCCAGCCGGTCGGCGGTGGCGGCGCCGATCCCGGCGGCGGCGCCGGTCACCAGGACCGTACGCCCGGGGAAGCGCGCGCCGTCCGGGGCTCCGGAGGGCCGCCGGTGCCCGCGCCGCCCGTACGGTTCCTGCTGCTCGCGGTGTCCCGGCCGGCCCTCGCGCCCGTGCCGCCCCTCGTGTCCCTGCCGTCCCTCGTGCCCTTGCTGGCCCCGCGGGCCGTGCTGGCTCATGGCGGCGATCCAAGCCCACCGGGCGGGTGTCCGGCAAGGGGACGTGGCGGGCCGGGCGCGGCCCCGCGGGATCAGCCCGGCGTGTTGTCGAAGGGGGCCGTCAACTGGCGCAGCAGCCGGGCCAGTTCGCCGCGCTGCTGGTGCGACAGCTCGGCCAGGATCGCGCGCTCCTGGGTGAGCAGCCCGGCCAGCGACTCGTCCGCCGCCTCGCGCCCCTCCGGCGTCAGCCGCACCAGCACCCCGCGCCGGTCGCTGGGGTCGGGCAGCCGCTCGACCAGGCCCTTCTTCGCGAGCCTGTCGATACGGTTGGTCATCGTGCCGGAGGTGACCAGGGTCTGTGTCAGGAGCGCGCCGGGGGAGAGTTGGTACGGTGCCCCCGCGCGGCGCAGCGCGGTGAGCACGTCGAATTCCCAGGGCTCCAGGCCCACCTCGGAGAAGGCGAGGCGGCGGGCGCGGTCGAGGTGTCTGGCCAGCCTGCTGATGCGGCTGAGGACCTCAAGCGGTTCCACGTCGAGGTCCGGGCGCTCCCGGCGCCATGCTGCGACCAGTCGGTCGACCTCGTCCTCCATGGAGATCAGTGTAGTTGGTCTGTCGATGTGAAGTCTCTTGACGTCAAGATATATTTCCGTGGACTATTGGGCATCGTCGGCGAGGGGCCCACGCTGTGCCCGCGTGGCCTGGACCAGCCCTGCATCCGCTGAAGGGGTTCGAACATGCACGTCGCACCAACCTGGGATCCACAGCAGTACCTGCGCCACGCCGGACACCGCACGCGCCCGTTCCACGACCTGCTCGCCCGCATACCCGAGCTGCCCAACCGGAACCGCCCCGCCCGCATCGCCGACCTCGGCTGCGGCCCCGGCAACGTCACCGTCCAGCTCGCCGACCGCTGGCCCGACGCGCACATCACCGGCCTGGACAGCTCGGCGGAGATGCTCAAGGAAGCCGAGGTCTACGCGGGCCCCACCCCCGGCGGCGGCCACCTCGACTTCGGGCCCGCCGACGCCACCCGCTGGCGCCCCGAGGAGCCGTTCGACCTGATCGTCTCCAACGCGGCGCTGCAATGGGTCCCCAACCACCCCGACTCCCTGCCCGCCTGGATCGACGGCCTCACCCCCGGCGGCACCCTCGCCTTCCAGGTCCCCGGCAACTTCACCTCGCCCAGCCACGCACTGCTCGGCGACCTGTGCGACGAACCCCAGTGGCGCGACCGGCTCGCCGGCCACGGCCGCCGCTTCGTGCACATCCTGGACCCCACCGGCTACCTGGAACGCCTCACCGCGCTCGGCTGCGCCGTCGACGCCTGGGAAACGACCTACGTCCAGCTCCTCCAGGGCGAGGACCCGGTCCTCGACTGGGTCAAGGGCACCGCCCTGCGGCCCGTGCTGACCGCCCTGGAGGACGACCCGGCCGCCCGCGACGAATTCCTGTCCCAGTACCGCGACCTGCTCCGCAAGTCCTATCCACCCGGTCCGCACGGCACGGTCTTCCCGTTCCGGCGCATCTTCGTGGTGGCCCACAAGGAGCGATGACCCCCTGAGGTGAGCCCATGATCACCGGCCTCGACCACGTCCAGCTCGCCGCCCCACCGGGCAGCGAAGCCGCTCTGCGCGCGTTCTACGGGGGTGTGCTCGGGCTTCGGGAGATTCCGAAGCCGCCTGCGCTCGTCGGAGGGTGTTGGTTCGAGGCCGGTGAGGCTCAGCTCCATCTGGGCATCGACCCCGATTTCCACCCTGCCCGCAAGGCCCACCCGGCCCTGCGCGTCACCGGCCTCCGCGCGTACGCCCGGCGCCTCGCCGGCCAGGGGGTGCAGGTGAGCTGGAACGACGACCTTCCGGGCCACGACCGGTTCTACGCGTACGACCCCGTCGGCAACCGCCTGGAATTCCTGGAGCGGCGCGGCGGCGGGTGACCGGCCCCGGGCCGGGCCGGTTCGGACCGGTTCAGGACCGGCGGTGGCCTATCAGCCGCGGCTTCGGCTCCAGGCCGTCCAGCCCGTGCCAGGCCAGATTGACCAGGTGGGCGGCCACCTCCGGCTTCTTCGGCTTGCGGACGTCCAGCCACCACTGGCCGGTCAGCGCGACCATGCCGACCAGGGCCTGCGCGTACAGCGGGGCCAGTTTCGGATCGAAGCCGCGCGCCTTGAACTCCAGGCCCAGGATGTCCTCGACCTGGGTGGCGATATCGCTGATCAGCGACGCGAAGGTGCCCGTGGACTGGGCGACGGGGGAGTCGCGGACCAGGATGCGGAAACCGTCCGTGTACGTCTCGATGTAGTCGAGCAGCGCGAACGCGGCCTGTTCGAGGAGTTCGCGGGGGTGCCCCGCGGTCAGCGCGCCGGTGACCATGTCCAGCAGCTGGCGCATCTCGCGGTCCACCACGACCGCGTACAGGCCCTCCTTGCCGCCGAAGTGCTCGTAGACGACCGGCTTGGAGACACCGGCCTTCGCCGCGATCTCCTCGACCGAGGTGCCCTCGAAGCCGCGCTCCGCGAAGAGGGTGCGACCGATGTCGAGCAGCTGCTCACGGCGCTCGGCGCCCGTCATCCGCACCCTGCGGGCACGCCGGGTGCCCGCGCCGGAGGGGGCCTTGCCCTGTTTGTCGTTCACGCTGCTGCCGTCGATCGCCACCCGTCCATCATGCCTTCCCCGGCCACCGCCCCCCGGCCGCCCCGCTCGCGGCCCCGTCCAGGCGCTTGGCGTCGAGACGGGAGGCGCTCGGCCAGCGCACGTCGTACGCCCAGCCGGCCTTCTCGAACCAGCGGATCAGCCGGGCGCTGGAATCCAGCTGCCCCCGCAGCACGCCGTGCCGCGCGCACGTCGGGTCGGCGTGGTGCAGGTTGTGCCACGACTCGCCGCACGAGAGCACCGCCAGCCACCAGACGTTGCCGGACCGGTCGCGGGACTTGAAGGGCCGCTTGCCGACCGCGTGGCAGATGGAGTTGATCGACCAGGTGACGTGGTGGAGCAGTGCGACGCGCACCAGGGAGCCCCAGAAGAACGCGGTGAGCGCGCCCTGCCAGGACATCGTGACCAGGCCGCCGATCAGCGGCGGGGTGAGCAGCGAGACGACCGTCCACAGGACGAACTGGCGGGAGACGCGGCGGATCGCGTCGTCCTTGATCAGGTCGGGCGCGTACTTGTGCTGCGGGGTCTGCTCCTCGTCGAACATCCACCCGACGTGCGCCCACCACAGGCCCTTCATGAGCGCCGGCACCGTCTCGCCGAACCGCCAGGGCGAGTGCGGGTCGCCCTGCGCATCCGAGAACTTGTGGTGCTTGCGGTGGTCCGCCACCCAGCGCACCAGCGGCCCCTCCACCGCCATCGACCCCATGATCGCGAGCGCGATGCGCAGCGGGCGCTTCGCCTTGAAGGCGCCGTGGGTGAAGTGCCGGTGGAAGCCGATCGTGATGCCGTGGCAGCCGATGAAGTACATCGCCGCCAGCAGCGCCAGGTCGAGCCAGCTCACCCCCCAGCCCCAGGCCAGCGGCACCGCGGCCACCAGCGCCAGGAAGGGCACGGTGATGAACAGCAGCAGGGTGATCTGTTCGACCGAGCGTTTGCTGTCGCCGCCGAGTGTCGCGGACGGCAGCGGGTTTCCGGTTTCGGCTGGTTTGGGGGTTTCTTCGATGACTTCGGGGCTAGCGGTCATATGGCGTCCCTCGTCGGGGGCTCGGGGGCACGGCTACGGCTACGGGACCGTAACCTACGGTCTCGTAAGTATGGCAGTGCCCCCGGCACGGGCAAGGGTCCGACAGGTCGGTAACGAGTGACCGAATTGCGGCAGAACACGCCAGTCGAGCGGTGCAAGTTCCGTCACATCCGGTCAACGCGCAGGTGTGAGCGCCACCCGTGGCAGGTAGGTCCCACAGAACGGACAGGGTGATCCGCCGACCGCGCGGAGACCTATCCTGGGGAACGTCGGACAGCGCGGTCCGCGACCCTCCCCGCCCACCACCGGCAGGGAGTACCCCCTGCAAGCCCGGACGTGCTCAGATCACGAAGATCACTGCAAGGAGCCGCACCTGTGAGCAGTGCCGACATCACCCCCGCCGCGAACGACGAGCGCACCGCCGCCCCGGCCGCCGCCGACGCCGCCCGCGACAACGGGCCCCTGCGCGCCGACATCCGCCGCCTCGGCGACCTCCTCGGCGAGACCCTCGTCCGCCAGGAAGGCCAGGAGCTGCTCGACCTCGTCGAACAGGTGCGCGCCCTGACCCGCTCCGACGGCGAGGCCGCCGCCCGGCTCCTCGGCGAGACCGACCTGGCCACCGCCGCCAAGCTGGTCCGCGCCTTCTCCACCTACTTCCACCTCGCCAACGTCACCGAGCAGGTCCACCGCGGCCGCGAACTGCGCGCCAGGCGCGCCGCCGAAGGCGGCATCCTCGCCCGCACCGCCGACATGCTCAAGGACGCCGACCCCGAGCACCTGCGCGCCACCGCCGCCAACCTCGGCGTCCGCCCCGTCTTCACCGCCCACCCCACCGAGGCCGCCCGCCGCTCCGTCCTCACCAAGCTCCGCAAGGTCGCCGAACTCCTCGACCGTACGGACGCCACCGAACGCCGCCGCGTCGACCTCCGCCTCGCCGAGAACATCGACCTCATCTGGCAGACCGACGAACTGCGCGTCGCCCGCCCCGAGCCCACCGACGAGGCCCGCAACGCCATCTACTACCTCGACGAACTCGGCCGCGGCGCCGTCGGCGACGTCCTCGAAGACCTCGCCGCCGAACTGGAACGCGCCGGCACCGAGCTGCCCCCCGGCACCCGCCCGCTGACCTTCGGCACCTGGATCGGCGGCGACCGCGACGGCAACCCCAACGTCACCCCCCAGGTCACCTGGGACGTGCTGATCCTCCAGCACGAACACGGCATCACCGACGCCCTCGAACACATCGACGAGCTGCGCGGCGCCCTGTCCAACTCCATCCGCAACTGCGGCGCCACCGAAGAACTCCTCGCCTCCCTCCAGCAGGACCTCGACGCGCTCCCCGAGATCAGCCCCCGCTACAAGCGGCTGAACGCCGAAGAGCCCTACCGCCTCAAGGCCACCTGCATCCGCCAGAAGCTCGTCAACACCCGCGAACGCCTGGCGGGCGACACCCCGCACGTCCCCGGCCGCGACTACCTCGGCACCACCGGCCTCATCGAGGACCTCACCCTCATCCAGACCTCGCTGCGCGAACACCGCGGCGGCCTCGTCGCCGACGGCCGCCTGGAGCGCACGATCCGCACCATCTCCGCCTTCGGCCTCCAGCTCGCCACCATGGACGTCCGCGAACACGCCGACGCCCACCACCACGCCCTCGGCCAGCTCTTCGACCGCCTCGGCGAGGAGTCCTGGCGCTACACCGACATGCCGCGCGACTACCGCCGCAAGCTCCTCGCCAAGGAACTGCGCTCGCGCCGCCCCCTCGCCCCCAGCCCCGCCCCCCTGGACGAGGCCGGCGCCAAGACCCTCGGCGTCTTCGAGACCATCCGCAAGGCCAAGGACACCTTCGGCCCCGAGGTCGTCGAGTCCTACATCATCTCCATGTGCCAGGGCTCCGACGACGTCTTCGCCGCCACCGTCCTGGCCCGCGAAGCCGGCCTGATCGACCTGCACGCCGGCTGGGCCAAGATCGGCATCGTGCCGCTCCTGGAGACCACCGACGAGCTGAAGATCGCCGACCAGCTGCTGGACGAAATGCTCGCCGACCCCTCCTACCGGCGCCTGGTCGCCCTGCGCGGCGACGTCCAGGAGGTCATGCTCGGCTACTCCGACTCCTCCAAGTTCGGCGGCATCACCACCAGCCAGTGGGAGATCCACCGCGCCCAGCGCCTGCTGCGCGACGTCGCCCACCGGCACGGCGTACGCCTGCGCCTCTTCCACGGCCGCGGCGGCACCGTCGGCCGCGGCGGCGGCCCCTCCCACGACGCGATCCTCGCCCAGCCCTACGGCACCCTCGAAGGCGAGATCAAGGTCACCGAACAGGGCGAGGTCATCTCCGACAAGTACCTGGTCCCCTCCCTCGCCCGGGAGAACCTGGAACTGACCGTCGCCGCCACCCTCCAGGCGTCCGCGCTGCACACCGCGCCCCGCCAGTCCGACGAGGCGCTCGCCCGCTGGGACGCCGCCATGGAGACCGTCTCCGACGCCGCCCACGGCGCCTACCGCAAGCTCGTCGAGGACCCCGACCTGCCCGCGTACTTCTTCGCGTCCACCCCCGTCGACCAGCTCGCCGAACTCCACCTCGGCTCCCGGCCCTCCCGCCGCCCCGACTCCGGCGCCGGCCTCGACGGCCTGCGCGCCATCCCGTGGGTCTTCGGCTGGACCCAGTCCCGCCAGATCGTCCCCGGCTGGTACGGCGTCGGTACGGGCCTGAAGGCCGCCCGCGAGGCCGGACTCGACGTCGTCCTCGACGAGATGCACGAGCACTGGCACTTCTTCCGCAACTTCCTGTCCAACGTCGAGATGACCCTGGCCAAGACCGACCTGCGGATCGCCCGGCACTACGTCGACACCCTCGTACCGGACGAGCTCAAGCACGTCTTCGACACGATCAAGGCCGAGCACGAACTGACCGTGCAGGAAGTCCTGCGCATCACGGGCGAGACCGAACTCCTCGACTCCAACCCCGTGCTGAAGCAGACCTTCCACATCCGCGACGCCTACCTGGACCCGATCTCCTACCTCCAGGTCTCGCTGCTCCACCGCCAGCGCGCCGCGGCCGAGCGAGGAGAAGAGGCGGACCCGGTGCTGGCACGGGCGCTGCTGCTCACCGTGAACGGCGTGGCGGCGGGGCTGCGCAACACCGGCTGAACCCAGGGGCCGGCCGGGGCACGCGCCCCGGCCGGCCCGTATCCATGAAGGGCCGGGCATGGACGAAGAAACCTGGCTGGCCACACAGCGGCCGTCACGCATAAGGGAAGTCCAGGCCGGACGGCTGTCCTGGACCTCCGTGGACGTGCTGGACCTGGAGGGCGGGGACGGACGGCCGCTGCGGGACGCACTGGAGTGCTTCGGCGTGCAGGTGACCTACCTGCCCATCGGACAGCCCCGCCACTTCGTGGCCGCCCTCGACGGCAGCCGCACCGTCGCGCCGTACGTCATCCTCTGCTGCCACGGCGACGAAGGCCGCGTCCTGCTGGACGAACTCGCCCCGCAAATCGCCGCCCACCAGCCGTTCAACGGCTCCGCCGGCCCCGAAGAAGTACGGGCGCACCTCCGCCTGCCGGGCAGCGTCGTCATCAACAACGGCTGCGACACCGGCGACCCCCGCCTGGCCGACGCCTTCCTCGACGCCGGGGCGAGCGCCTACATCGCACCGCGCGGCGCCCCGTTCGGCTACGCCAGCGTCTTCGCCCCGCTGTTCCTGTTCTACGAACTCACCGAACAGCGCACCCTCACCGAAGCCGTCACCCGGCTGCGCGCCCACGACGGCGAACTCGGCATGTGGGACATGCGGCACCGGCACTGAACCCCGGCCCGTACGCCCTACAACGCCGCAAACGTAGCCCCCAGCAACACCGCCCCCAGCGCCCCCATCACCCACGCCGTACGCCGCAGCTTCATGCCGCCCGCCACCACCAGCGCCGCCAGCAGCAGCGAACCCGCGAACGGCACCCACGCGTGCAGGATGCCGGCCGGTCCGGTCCGGACGGCGCGGTCCGTGCCGGGCTTGAGAATCACCTCGACCCGCTCGCCCTCGCCGGGCGCCGCCGCGGCCGCCAACGACACCCGCGCCCGGCGCCGGCCGTCACCCCCCGAAGGCAGGTACGGGCCCGAACACCGGTCGTCACGGCAGTCCGCCACCGTCATCGTGCCGCGCTCGCGCCCCTTGACGAACATCGCGTACTGCGCCGTGTTCCACGACGTCCACACGCCCGCCACCAGCAGCAACAGCGCCAGCGCCGCCATCAGCCCGGTACGGGCGACCAGCAGCAGCCCGTAGGCGCTCTCCCCCAGCCGACGGGAACGGCTGCGCTTCTTGGCCGGACGGCCGGTACGGGTGCGCGTCTTGGTACTCGGGCTGCTCTTGGGCATGGCGGCGATCCTTGGGCATGTGACTGTCCGCGGTCAACCTCGGACGGCGCACCACACGGACCGCGCCACCCCGCCGTCACGAGTTGTACGTGCTCTGCGCCCGCTCCAGACCGTCCACGATCAGCGCCTCCACCGCGTCCGCCGCCCGGTCCACGAAATAGTCCAGCTCCTTGCGCTCCGCGCCGGAGAAGTCCTTCAGAACAAAATCCGCCACCTGCATACGGCCCGGCGGACGCCCGATACCGAACCGCACCCGGTGATACTCCGCACCCAGCGACTTCGTGATCGACTTCAGACCGTTGTGGCCGTTGTCACCGCCGCCCAGCTTCAGCCGCAGCGCCCCGTAATCGATGTCCAGCTCGTCGTGCACCGCCACGATGTTGCCGACCGGCACCTTGTAGAAGTCCCGCAGCGCCGTCACCGGACCACCCGACAGATTCATGTACGTCATCGGCTTGGCGATCACCACCCGGCGGCTGCCCGGACCCGGCGGACCGATCCGGCCCTCCACGACCTGCGCCCGCGCCTTGTGCGCCTTGAACCGCCCGCGCATCCGCTCCGCCAGCAGATCCGCCACCATGAACCCCACGTTGTGGCGGTTGGCCGCATACTCGGGGCCCGGATTGCCCAGCCCCGCGACCAGCCAGGGACCCTCAGCGTCCGTCGTCATCCTCATGTCTCCTTGCAGCAACCGGACCGGCCGGACCGGCCGATCCCCGGCCGGGCCCGTGAAACGGCTCGACCGCCGCCCCGCACGCACGGTGCGGAGCGGCGGTCGAGACAGTAACCCGTGTTACGGAAGCGATCAGCCCTCGGCGGACTCGTCGCCCTCGGCCTCCGCCGGCGCCTCGGCCTGCGCCGCGACGACCTGCAGCAGCACGGTCTCCCCGTCGATCGCCAGCGCCGAACCCGACGGCAGCTTCACGTCCTTGGCGTGCACCGAGTCACCGGCGTCCAGGCCCGCGACGGAGACGGTCACCGACTCCGGGATGTGGGTGGCCTCGGCCTCCAGCGGCAGGGTGTTCAGCAGGTGCTCCAGCAGGTTGGCACCCGGCGCCAGGTCGCCCTCGGTGTGGATCGGCACCTCGACGGTGACCTTCTCGCCCTTGCGCACGGCCAGGAAGTCCACGTGGACCAGGAAGCCACGGATGGCCTCACGCTGCACGGCCTTCGGGATGACCAGCATGCTCTCGCCGTCCATCTCCAGACGGATCAGCGCGTTCGGGGTCTTCAGGGCCATCATCAGCGCGTGGTTGTAGATGGCGACGTGCTTCGGGGCGTCACCGTGACCGTAGATCACGCCGGGAACCATGTTCTCGCGGCGGGAACGGCGGGCGGCACCCTTACCGAAGTCGGTACGGATCTTGGCTTCGAGCTTGACCTCGGCCATGTGGCACTCCTCGTAGTCGGCACGGTCGACGAAGACCGGACGGATCTGTGGGGCGTCACCCGGCCCACGACAGACCTGCTACGAAGAGCGCGTCGATAACGGACCGCCGCACCACAGAAAAGTGCGGCCTCCCTCGCCGAGCAACTCCACGAGTCTACCCGGCGGGGAGGCCGCCCCCAAAGTCGATCTCCGCGGCCCCTTGCGGGCTACGGAATCCGGCTCACTGCTCCTCGAAGAGGCTGGTCACCGAGCCGTCCTCGAACACCTCACGGATCGCCCGGGCGATCGTCGGCGCCATCGACAGCACCGTGATCTTGTCCAGCTCCAGCTCGGACGGGGTGGGCAGGGTGTTGGTGAAGACGAACTCGCTGACCTTCGAGTTCTTCAGCCGGTCCGCCGCCGGACCGGACAGGATGCCGTGCGTGGCCGTCACGATGACGTCCGCGGCGCCGTTCGCGAACAGCGCCTCCGCCGCGGCGCAGATCGTGCCACCGGTGTCGATCATGTCGTCCACCAGGACGCAGACCCGGTCCTTGACGTCACCGACGACCTCGTGGACGGTGACCTGGTTCGCCACGTCCTTGTCCCGGCGCTTGTGGACGATCGCCAGCGGCGCGTCCAGCCGGTCGCACCAACGGTCCGCGACCCGCACCCGGCCCGCGTCCGGCGAGACCACCGTCAGCTTCTCGCGGTCCACCTTCGCGCCCACGTAGTCCGCGAGGACCGGCAGCGCGAACAGGTGGTCCACCGGGCCGTCGAAGAAGCCCTGGATCTGGTCCGTGTGCAGGTCGACCGTGACGATACGGTCCGCGCCCGCGCACTTCAGCAGGTCCGCGATCAGCCGGGCCGAGATCGGCTCGCGGCCGCGGTGCTTTTTGTCCTGGCGGGCGTAGCCGTAGGACGGGATGACCACGGTGATGCTGCGGGCCGAGGCCCGCTTCAGCGCATCGATCATGATCAACTGTTCCATGATCCACTTGTTGATGGGAGCCGTGTGGCTCTGCATCAAGAAGCAGTCCGCACCACGCGCCGACTCCTGGTAACGGACATAGATCTCTCCGTTGGCGAAGTCGAACGCCTTGGTCGGGACCAGCCCGACACCCAGCTGGTGGGCGACCTCCTCAGCCAGCTCGGGGTGGGCGCGGCCGGAGAAGAGCATCAGCTTCTTCTCGCCGGTCGTCTTGATCCCGGTCACAGCAAATCTCCTCGAATCCTGTTTGCGTGCACTTATCACGGTACGCCCCGCACGGCGCACCCGAGCACGATCACTGCTCGCCGTCGGACTCCTGGCCAGCAGCAGACGCAGCCTGCGCGGCGGCGCTTCCGGGACGCTTACGGGCGACCCAGCCCTCGATATTCCGCTGCTGGCCGCGCGCGACCGCCAGCGAACCCGGGGGCACATCCTTGGTGATGACCGAGCCGGCCGCGGTGTACGCGCCGTCCCCGACCGTGACAGGAGCCACAAACATGTTGTCCGAGCCGGTCTTGCAGTGCGACCCGACCGTCGTGTGGTGCTTCGCCTCACCGTCGTAGTTCACGAAGACACTCGCCGCGCCGATATTGGTGAACTCACCGATCGTCGCGTCACCCACATACGACAGATGCGGCACCTTCGTACCCTCACCGATCGTCGCGTTCTTCATCTCCACATACGTACCGGCCTTCGCCTTCGGACCGAGATCCGTACCCGGACGCAGATACGCGTACGGACCCACACTCGCCCCCGGACCGACCTTCGCGCCGTCCGCGACCGTGAACGACACCGAAGCACCCTCGCCGACCGAGGTGTCCTTCAGCCGCGAATCCGGACCCACCTCGGCGTGCGCCGCCACATGCGTCGCACCCAGCAGCTGCGTACCCGGGTGCACCGTGGCGTCCGCCTCGAACGTCACCGACACATCCACCCACGTCGTCGCCGGATCCACGACCGTCACACCGTCCAGCATCGCCCGGTGCAGCAGCCGCTCGTTCAGCAGCTTCCGAGCCTCCGCCAGCTGCACACGGTTGTTGATGCCCAGGATCTCCCGGTGGTCGTCCGCCACCGCGGCACCCACCCGGTGCCCGGCCTCCCGCAGAATCCCCAGCACATCGGTGAGGTACTCCTCACCCTGGCTGTTGTCCGTACGCACCTTCCCCAGCGCGTCGGTCAGCAGCTGCGCGTCGAACGCGAACACCCCGGAGTTGATCTCCCGGATCGCGCGCTGCGCGTCCGTCGCGTCCTTGTGCTCCACGATCTCGGTGACCGCGCCGGTGTTCTCGTCCCGCACGATCCGGCCGTACCCCGTCGAGTCCGGCACCTCGGCCGACAGCACCGTGACGGCGTTGCCGTCCGCGGCGTGGGTGTCACCGAGCTTCTTGAGGGTCTCGCCGGTCAGCAGCGGGGTGTCGCCGCACACGACGATCACGGTGCCGTCGAGGGTGACACCGCTGTTGCCCAGCTCCTCCAGGCCCATGCGGACGGCATGGCCGGTGCCGTTCTGCTCGTGCTGCACCGCGGTGCGCACATCCGGGTCGATCTCGGCGAGATGCCCGCCGACCTGCTCACGGGCGTGACCGACGACCACGACGAGGTGCTCGGGATCCAGCTCTCGGGAGGCGGCGACGACATGCCCCACGAGGGAGCGTCCGCAGATCGCGTGCAGAACCTTGGGGGTCGACGACTTCATGCGGGTGCCCTCACCCGCTGCGAGAACGACGACGGCGGCCGGGCGGTTGGCGCTCACGGGATGCCCTTCGGCTTCTTCGGGTGGTGGACACCCGAAGGATACCGGTGCGGTTTGCTGGCGAAACGCGGGCGGGTCCCGACCGGAGGTCGGGACCCGAACTTGGCATGGCTCCCGGGGGAGGACTCGAACCCCCATCTGCTGAACCAAAATCAGCGGTCTTGCCCTTAGACGACCCGGGATTACCGTTATGTCCGGTTCGCCTCCTGGCTGCCGCGGACGCCCCCTACTATGCCGTACCACCAGCCTTCGATGCGACGGTAGAGGTCGGCTCCTTGCCGAACTCGGACCACAAGACAGCCGCGGTAGCTCTCGCCCACGTTCTTCCGAACGGTCTTCGGGTTGTGCTTCTTCAGCGTCGTCTTGCCGAAGGCCGCGGCGTCGACGCCGAGCAGGTTCGCCCAGTACTGCTCGGCCGCGGGTACGTCGGCGGACTCGTGGATCATCACACGGAAGTTCAGCCGATCCCCCGTGACGCCCATGAGCTTGAGCCAGGCGAGATAGACCTCGATCATGTCCGGATCGCTGTTGATGAACGTGACGACTTCGGCCCTGCGGTATGGCTTGCTCTTCGTGCCCTCAGCCCAGTAGAGCCCCACTCCGATCAGGAACAGTTCGCGGTCGCTCAGGGTGCCGACCTCATCGGCGGCGGCGCGCTTCGTCCGCTGCCGCTCCTCTTCGCGGCGGCGCAGCGTCGCCTCCCAGCCGCGCTTCGCGATGGCGGACGCCTGATCGCTGGTGCGCCTCGGGGGCCTGGGCATGTCCCGGACCCAGAGGGAGATGGAGCTCTTCGAGCAGCCCAGCTCGACCTGGATCGCGTCGTACGTCATCCCCTGCCCCCGCAGCTCCCGCGCCCTCGACCGGAGGTCGTCCTTCGCGTTCGGGCGGCGGGTCCAGTCCGGTGGGGGTTCGCCCTGGAGGAGGCGGTTGAGGATGTCGTTGTTGTGGATGTGGAGGCGGTCGCGGATCTGGCGGCGGCTGAGGCCCGCGCGGCGGAGGGTGACGGCCTGGTCGCGCAGGGACTCGAAGTCCGCTTGTGTGTGGCGGTGCATGCGCTCAGCTTCGGGCCGGACGCTGGACAAAGCTGTCGAAAATGTGGGCGATTCAACAGTTCGAGGGAATACGAGCCGGTACCCGTCCGTAACGGTGCACTCGCGTGCAGAGCGCTCGACGGAAAATCGCGTGCGGGCGCCCGTAGGCTGGTCGGTATGACCGCAACGGGGGCAATCGAAGCAACGGGCGCGAGGGACGCGCCCGCCGGGCCGTGGTGGTGGCCGCGGCGGCGGAGCGCCGTGCTGGACGTGTCGCTGGCCGTCGTCTCGACGCTGGAGACCGTGTTCGAGGGCTTGGACTTCGCGGGGGACTCCGGGCTGCCGGCGTGGACCGGGCTGCTGCTGGGCCTGGTCGTGGGCCCGGTGCTGCTGCTGCGCCGCCGCTGGCCGGTGGCGGTGGTGCTGGTCTCGATCGCGGTGACGCCGACGCAGATGGGCGCGCTGCTGAGCATCGTGGGCCTGTATTCGCTGGCGGTCTCGGACGTGCCGCGCCGGGCGCTCGGGCTGCTGGCCGGGATGTCGGTGATCGGGACGCTGGTCAGCAGCTTCTTCTCGCTCCGGCAGGATCTGCTCAACGAGCCCGGGTTCCGGCCGCCGACGTGGTTCATGCTGGTGATGGCGGCCGCGGTGGGGCTGATCGTGACGGCGCCGCCGGTGCTGTGGGGCCTGTACGTAGGGGCCCGGCGCCGCCTGGTGGAGAGCTTGCGGGAGCGGGCGGACGGGCTGGAGCGGGAGCTGTCGCTGCTGGCCGACCGTGCGGAGGAGCGGGCGGAGTGGGCCCGTAACGAGGAGCGGACCCGGATCGCGCGGGAGATGCACGACGTGGTGGCGCACCGGGTGAGCCTGATGGTGGTGCACGCGGCGGCGTTGCAGGCGGTGGCGCTGAAGGACCCGGAGAAGGCGTCGCGGAATGCGGGCCTGGTGGGGGACATGGGCCGGCAGGCGCTGACCGAGCTGCGGGAGATGCTGGGCGTGCTGCGGAACGGGGAGGGGGCGTCGGGCCGGTCGTCGGCGCCGGTGTCGGGCGAGCCGGAGCGGCTGGTCGCGGTGGCGTCCAAGGCGAAGGCGAAGGCCGGGGAAGAGGCCACGGGTGCGGACGCGCAGGCGCCGGGGCCGGTGGAGTCCGGTGGCGCGCGAGGTGCCGGACCGCGGTCCGGCGCGCGTGCGGCGGAGGCCGGTGCCGGTGACCGGGCGCGGGGTGGTGCCGCGGTGGCGACGGCGGAGCCGGAGGGCGGTGAGGGGCCGTCGCTGGCGGAGCTGGGTGTTCTGGTGGGGCAGTCGCGGGCGGCCGGGATGGCCGTGGAGCTGTCGGTGGACGGCGCGGCCGCGGAGAGCGGTTATCCGTCGGGGGTGGAGCAGACGGTGTACCGGGTGGTGCAGGAGGCGCTGACGAACGTGCACAAGCACGCGCCGGGCGCCCGGGCCCGGGTCCGGCTGGCGCACCGCGAGGGCGAGGTCGCCGTACAGGTGGAGAACGGTCCGTCGGCGGGCGGCGCGGTGGATGTCGGCCTGCCGAGCGGTGGCAACGGTCTGGTCGGCATGCGGGAGCGGGTGACCGGCCTGGGCGGGGTGTTCGTGTCGGGGCCGACGGAGGCGGGCGGCTTCCGGGTGTCGGCGGTGCTGCCGGGGCGGCAGGCGGAGGGGTAAGGGGGCTGAGGGCCCGTTTCGTACGGGCCCCGCATCAGCCGTAGCCGCAGGAGCAGGAGCAGCAGCAGGTCCCCAGGTCCAGGTCCGGTCCGGGAGCAGGGCCAGCCCCGCCCGCCTCAGCGCTCCGCTTCTCCCGACCCCGACCCGGAGCCAGAACCAGAACCAGAACCGGAGTCCGCCCCCGTCCCCGCCCCCGCCGCACTCAGCCGTACCGGCCGGACGCCCAGGACGAGGGTGTTCAGGGCCTGGTCGATGTCCGGGCCGAGGTACCAGTCGCCGGTGTGGTCGAGGCTGTAGACGCGGCCTTCGGTGTCGATGGCGAGGACGGCCTGGCCGCCGGCTTCCTGGCCGAGCGGGGCGACCTCCGTCTCCAGGGCGCGGCCGAGGTCGCCGAGGGTGCGGGCGAGGTGGAGGCCGTGCAGCGGGTCGAGGGTGAAGGGGGTGGGGGCGATGTGGCGGCCGGGCCCGGTGGGGTTGATGTCCAGGCCGCCGAACTCGGCCCACGCCTCGACGGCGGCGGGGAAGACGGTGTGCCGGTGCCCGGCGGGGGAGGTGTGGGTGCGCAGGGCGTCGGCCCAGTGTTCGGCCTGTTGCATGTCCCAGCGGCCGGGGCGCCAGCCGGCGTCCTGGAGGGCCGCGTCGACGGCGACGGGGAAGCGGGTGGCCGCGCTGCGGGAGTGGTCGTAGAGCGGTGCGACGGGCGCCGCGGAGTCCGCGGACGGTGCGGTGGGGGGCATGGTGCTGGTCAGCTCCCTGCGTGCGTGCCGATGGGCATGACGCCGAAGAAGGCGAGGAGGGCGTCGCAGGAGCGACAGGGGGGAGCGTAGCTGCCGTGCAGGGGGTCGCCGTCCTCGCGGATGTGCCGGGCGGTGAGTTTGGAATGTTTCAGTGAGCGGCGGGCTTCGCCGTTGGTGAGGGGTTTGCGGGAGGCGCGTTTGCCGCGGTTGGCCTCGACGGCGGTCAGGTGGCGGCTCAGCAGGACGGCTTCGGGGCAGCGCCCGGTGAAGCGTTCGCGCTGGGCGGTGGCGAGCGTGTCGAGGAAGTCCTGCACGAGGTGGTGGAGCACGGGGGGCTGTTCGGCCTTGCTCGCGGTGCAGGTGAGGGTGCGTCCGCGTACGGACAGGGCGGCGCCGACGGTGGGGAGGATGCCGTCGCGGCGGTGGCGGAGGGCAGGCGGACGGTCGTCGTCGGCGGTGCCGCTCCAGCCGACGCGGGGGTCTCCCGTGGCGGCGGTCTTCTGGTGTGCCGTGGTGCGCATGGTCAGTGCTTTTCCCTCCCCGAATCCCCGGGACGCCGGAGGTCCCCCGCAAGGGTAGGGGGAGATCAGCCTGCCAAATGCCCCGGGTCTTGGGGAAGTCGGATGGGCTGTCGGTGATGTCACGGTTGTGTCCGGGTCCGGTCGCGGTACGGGCACCGGTACGGGGATGGGCAGCGGCCGGGTGTGCGGTGGGGGCGTGCGGTGAAGTGGGCGGTCGGCGGCGGGTGTTGGGTCCGGGGCGGCGGGTGCCGGGCCGATGTGTGCGGGAGAGCCTGTTGCGGCACGGCATAGGCTGTGCCCAGTAGCCAGAATCAGCCAGGGAGCACCGCCATGACGTCAGGTCGGCACGGGCTGGGGGCACCTCCCGGCCCTCAGGCCGCGGGCCACGCCGCGCCACCGAACTCGGCCTATGCCGGGCAGGTCGTGCACTTCCCGGATCCGGTGCGGGCCGCCCGGTATCCGCGGGGGGTGCCGGTGGACGGGCGCGGGTTCCCGGACTTCTCGTCGTATGCGCGGGCGGCCGCGGAGATCGCGGAGCCGCCGGAGGGTTTCGGCGTGGACGAGCTGCGGCTGACGGACTATGTGTCGGCGAATGTGGCGCTGCACGCCGAGGGGCACGAGCTGTGGGAGGACGTGCCGCCGGTGGCGACGCCGCACGGCTGGACGTGGCACCACGTGGCGGGTACGCGGCGGATGGAGCTGGTGCCGGTCGACGTGAAGGCGCTGCTGCGGCACCACGGCGGGCTGGCGACGGCGTCGGTGGATCACGGCAGGCGCGGTACGCGGCCGTTGCAGGACACCCGGCCGGTGCACTTCGGGCTGCCGCACCGGGAGCTGTCGGTGGCGGAGGAGCAGGTGCAGCAGGCCGAGGAGTCGCTCGGGTACCGGCTGCCGGGTGCGTACCGGGCGTTCCTGAAGGCGGCGGGCGGCTGTGCGCCGGTGGGTGTGGGGCTGTACGCGGATCTGGGGCTGCTGGTGGACCAGCCGTTCTTCACGGTGCGGGACGAGGCCGCGATGAACGATCTGGTGTACGTCAACAAGTGTCTGCGCGATCACTTCACCAAGGACTATCTGGGTGTGGGGTTCGTGCAGGGCGGGGTGATCGCGGTGAAGGTGCGGGGGGACGCGCCGGGGTCGGTGTGGTTCTGCGCGTACGACGACGCGCGGGACCGGGACGGCCGGCCGGTGCAGGAGCGGGCGGAGCGGCTGCTGTTGCCGTGCGGCGCGGATTTCGACGATTTCCTCCAGCAGTTGGCGGGCAGTCCGCCGGAGCTGGAGACGGTGGCGAACCTGATGGTGGACGGCGGCTTCGCGCGTGCCGTTCCGGTGGAGGGGTGAGGCGCGGTGGTGACGTTCGCGCAGGCGCAGGAGCGCGCGGAGCGCTGGGTCAACGGTGACGTGCCGGGTCCGTTCCAGCGTGAGGTTCGGGTGCGGGAGTTCGAGCTGGGGTTTGTGGCCTGGGCGGAGGACCGCGAGGGCGGGCCCACAACCGATGGCGGCCGGGCCCGGCTGGTGATCGCGCGGGACAGCGGGGAGACGACGCTGTGGCCGGGGCTGCCGGTGGGCGAGGTGATCCGGCGGTACGAGGAGGAGTACGGCGCGATGGCGGACGCCGCCCCGGAGGCGCCGCCGCAGCGGATCGACCTGGAGGCGACGTCCTTTCTGCTGACGCCGCCGGAGTGGCTGCAGGAGGCCGCGGACCAGATCGGGCTGGCGGACCGGCGGCCGGGGCAGACGGCTGCGGGGGCGGCGGGGGTGGCGGGGACCGCCTCCGTACGGGACGAGCCGCCTGTACGGGATAGGCAGCCCGCAAGGGACGAGTCGCCCGTACAGGATGAGCAACCCGTACGGAACGAGCAGCCCATACAGGACGAGCCGCCCGTGCAGGACCGGGTCCCGGACGGGGCCACCCCTTGGTCCGGTACGGACGTCCGGGCCGACGAGGGCGGTGACGACCGCTCGGTGGGGCTGCCGGAGACCGTCTTCGCGCCGCCGCTGGCCGGGTTCGACGAGCAGGACACGCCGCCGCCGAGCGCGCGCCCCGAGGCGAAGACCGAACTGATCGCGGGCGGCAGCCAGTTGCCGCGGACGATGCTGGCTCCCGCGGTCGAGGAGCCGGGGACCGGCGGGCCGGCGTCGCCGCCGATGCCGTCGTCGCCGCCTCCCGCGCCGCCCGGCCCGCCCGCCGGGCCGATGCCGCCTGCCGACACGGCGGGGCTGGCCGATCTGCCGCCGCCGTCCGGACCGCCGGTCGCCGACGTGCCGCCGCCCCCTGCGTACGCGGGCCCCGGCGGCGGTTCCGGTGCGCCGGGTGGTTCCGAGGGGCCGGGTGTGCCGCCTCCGCCGCCGTCCGGGCCGCCGGCCGGCGGGGTGCATGCCGCGGCGACGATGCTGGCGGACGGTTCGGCGCTGCCGGGGAACGCCGGTGGTCCGCCGCCTCCCGGTGTGCCGGGCGCCCGTGACGAGGGCCGTGACCGTACGGACGCGGCGGCGCCGGGCGCCGAGGGCGGTGCCAAGGGCGCCGCCGCGAAGCCGCCTGCCGCCGCGCCCGCCGGCGGGTACATCCCGACGCAGCTCGTTTCGCAGCTGGACGCGGACGAGGTGGACCTCAGCGCGGTGGACGGCCCGGACGCGGCGTCCCCGAAGCCGGAGCAAGGCCCGCCCGCGCCGCCTTCCGGCTCTTCCGGCGGTCCGGGCGGCCCCGGCGCGTCCGGCGGTGGTGTGCATGCCGCCGCGACGATGCTCGCCAGTGACGCCGCCCTCCGCCCGGAGGCGGGCGGCCCCGGCGTACCGCCGCCCTCCGCTCCGCCCTCCGCGCCTCAGGCCGCCCCGCCCGGACCGCCCGCCGCGCCCCCCGGCCCGCCGAGCGCCCCCAAGGCGTCCGGCACGTCCGGCAAGCCGTCCGGTTCCGGTGACGCGGGCGGCCCGCCCCCGCCGCCGTCCGCCCCGCCCGGTGGCGGTGTGCACGCGGCGGCGACGATGCTCGCCGACGGCGCGGGCGGTCCGGCCGCGCCGGGCCCCGGCATGCCGCCGCCCGCCGTTCCGGGTCCGCCCGCGTCCGGCCCGGCCGTACAGCAGCCGCCGGGCCCCGACTCGTACGGCTATCCGCAGGCGCCGTCCGGGCAGCCGACGGTGGGCCCGGGTTACATGGCCGTGCTGAGCTACCGGGCGCCGGATGGTTCGGAGCAGAAGATCGTGCGGCGTTCCGCGCCGGGTGCGCCGCATCCGGAGTGGCAGCTGCTGCACGAGCTGCGCGCCATGAACGTGCCGCCGCAGCAGGTGGTGGAGCTGCACACGGAGCTGGAATCGTGCGACCTGCCGGGCGGGTACTGCGCGCGGATGGTGCGGGAGACCTGGCCGCAGGTGCGGATCAGCCATACCGCCCCGTACGGGACGGAGCACGCGTCGCGGCAGCAGGGCATGCGTCATCTCCTGGCGCATCAGGGCGAGTTGCACCAGGTGGCGGACGGTCCGGCGCGGCCGGCGCCGGTGCGGGTGCCGTTGCCGCATCCGTCGCAGGTGCAGCCGGTTCCGCCGGTGCCGCCGCAGGCGATCGGGCAGGAGCTGGAGCAGTCCTTCGGGCCGCAGGGCGTCTTCCGTTTCGATCAGCGGGCGGTGTCCCGGCAGGGTGTGCCGGACGTGGTGGCGCAGACGCTGGTGTGGGCCGGGCTGCCGGTGGACTTCGGGCCGTTCTTCTGGGCGCAGGCGCAGCCGGGCCGTCCGGTGCCGACGCTGGCGGAGCTGGCGGCGGAGCGCGGGGTGCGTCCGGCGGCGGACGCGGGGTCGTACCTGGTGATGGGCAACGACTTCGGGCGTCAGCTGTGTGTGCAGTACGGGACGGCGCACATCGTGGCGGTGCCGTTGGAGGCTGCCCCGAACGGTCAGCCCGCGGTGCCGCAGTTCGTGAACAGCGGGCTGCCGGAGTTCGTGCGCTGTATGGCGATGCTGGGCCGGATGTGGCGGCTGCGGTACGGGCTGACGCCGGAGCAGGCCGGGCGCTGGACGGTGGACTTCCAGGCGCAGCTGGTGGCGCTGGACGCGCCGGCGCTGGGGTCGCCGGAGTCGTGGTGGTCGGTGCTGCTCGAACAGATGTGGGACGGGCTGCTGTAGGCGCGGTTCACCCGGTGTGCCGCCGGTGGCGGCGCTCGACCTGCGGGACGGCCGGGTGACCATGATCCTCTGTATATGGGTCAGCCGTCCTGGTCATCGCCGCCGTCGCCGGAGGGTACGTCGGCGCTGTACCGCGCCGGGCGGCGGGGCCGCCGGCCGCGCGGCCGGCGCCCGCTGTCCTGGCCCAGGCGGATCGCGCTGGTGCTGCTGATCCTGGTGGTGCTGGCGGTGGCGGGCGGTGTGGCGCTGTACGTATGGGCGGGCGGCCAGGTGCGCCGTACGGACGCGCTCGCCGACTACTCCGGCAGACCGCCGTCCGGCAAGGGCACGAACTGGCTGCTGGTCGGCTCGGACAGCCGGCAGAGCCTGACGCCGGAGCAGCGCGAGCGGCTGCATGTGGGCAACGAGGAGGGCCTGAACACCGACACGATCATGGTGCTGCACCGCGGGGACAGCGGCCCGTATCTGGTGAGTCTGCCGCGGGACAGTTACGTGGCGGTGCCGGGCCACGGCCGCAACAAGGTCAACGTGGCGTTCGCCGAAGGTGGCCCGAAGCTGCTGACGCGTACCGTCGAGCAGGCGACCGGGCTGCGGATCGACCGGTACGCCGAGGTCGACTTCCTGGGCTTCGTGCAGGTGGTGGACGCGCTGGGCGGCGTACGGATGTGTCCGGACAAGCCGCTGAAGGACGAGAAGTCAGGGGCGGACTTCCGGGCCGGGTGCCAGGAGATGGACGGGGTGAGGGCACTGGCGTACGTACGGGCGCGCTATACGGACCCGGAGGGTGACCTGGGCCGGGTGCGGCGGCAGCGGCAGCTGATCGGTGCGCTCGGCGACAAGATGCTCGGGGCCGGTGTGCTGCTGAATCCTTTCGCCCTGGTGCCGGCGCTGGACGCGGGACTGTCGGCGTTGACGGTGGACCGGGCGGCCGGGGTGCCGGACCTGGCACGTCTGGGCCGGTCGATGAAGAACATCGCGGACGGCGAGGGCGCGGCTACCACCGTTCCGGTGGCTCGTCCCGGGGTGGACCTGGGAGGTGTCGGAGATGTGGTGGAGTGGGACGAGCAGGGAGCACGGCGACTCTTTTGGGCTCTTCGCGAAGATGTCCCGATTCCGACTTCTGGCAACAATTAACGCATCCTGGAGCATTGAGAGGGGCGGAGTGTCGCGTAACGGTCGCTTCGAATCGATCCAGAAAGATGTGCGCACAATCGCGCCGCACGCCGGGAAGGGGCTTGAGGGATGAGTGCATCGGTTTCGCCTCACGGGTTCGAGATCGTACGAGGGCGTGGCTACCGTCCCGAGGACGTCGACCGGCGGGTGGAAGGGCTCTCCATCGACCGCGACTCCTGCTGGGAGCGCGCGGCGCGGCTGACGGTCCTCGCCAACGAGATGACGGCCGAGCTGGCGGAGCTGCGGGAGTACGTACGGCAGCTGCCGCCGCAGACGTACGAGTCGCTGGGCGACCAGGCGCGGCTGATACTGACGACCGCGGAGTCGGAGGCGGCGCGGCTGCGCAAGGACGCCGAGGAGGCGGCCGAGCGGGCGCGCGAGGAGGCCGAGGCGTACGAGCGGCAGATCACCGAGGCCACCGACCGGGCGGCCCAGGAGCTGCGCGACGAAGCCGAGGACTGGGCGCGGCGCCGGGTCGCGGCGGCGTGGTCCGAGGCGGACGGCATCGAGGCGGCGGCGGCCAAGGACGCCGAGCAGTGGCGGTCCGAGGCGGCGGAGGCGCTGCGCCAGATGGAGCGGCGTACGGCGCAGATGCTGCGGGAGCAGGAGGAGGAGCAGACCGAGCAGTGGGACGCGCTCGGCCGGGACCTCGCCGCGCAGGAGGCCGACCTCGAACAGCGGGTGGCGGAGCTGGAGGAGCTGGGCCGGGCCAAGGTCGCCGAGGCGGAGCGGTTCCGCGCGGAGACCGAGGAGGCGGCGCGCCACCGCGACGAGGACGCCGAGGCGCGCGCCGCCGACCTGCTGGCGCAGGCCCGTATCGAGGTGGAGCGGATCGAGCGGGCCACGGAGCGGATACTGCGTGAGCACGCGGAGCGCCGCGAGAAGGTGCGCGAGCACATGACGCATGTGCGCAACACCCTCGCCGCGCTGACGGGCAAGGCCCCGGACGAGGACGAGGTGGCCGCGGAAGAGGGCGTCGAAGGCGCGGGGGCCACGTCGCATGCGGAGGGCGGCACGGTGCTGCTGGAGAAGCCCGGCGGTGCGGAGGCGGACGCGGCCGGGGCCGGTACGGCCGAGGAGGCGGCGGCCGGTCCGGACGGGGCCGCTGACGGGGCGCCGTCCGACTCGCGGGCGCCGGTGGACCCCGACAACGAGGACACCCTGGAGAACCAGCTGCCGCGCCCGCCCGAGCAGCAGTGATACGCGCTCTCGGGTGGACGGGGAGGGGCGCGGGCGCCGAGGGGCGCCGCTTCCTTCCCCGGCGGCCGCCCTGACCAGCGACCGGCTGCCCTGACCGGGGCTGTCAGCCCTTGAGGCCCTCGCGGCCCTTCCCGCGTGCGTTCTGTACGGCCGTACCGGGCGCCGCCTCCCCGTGCACCGGGAAGCGGCGCGGTGCGAGCAGCAGCAGGATCAGGAAGGCGAGGGCGGCGGCGACCGCGGCGCCGATGTAGACGTGCTCCACGGCGACGTCCACCGCGCGCCGCAGGTAGTCCGCGGCGCGGTCGGTGAGGGTGCCCGCGCGGGCCAGGGCGTGCGAGACGGAGTCCAGGTCGCCGGGCAGGCCGGGCCGGATGTCCGCGGGCGCGTCGGCCAGGCGGGCGTTGAGCGTGGCGTTGGCGACCGCGCCGAAGAGAGCGGCGCCGACGCACTGGCCGACCTGGCGGCAGAAGAGGATGGACGCGGTGGCGGTGCCGCGTTCCTCGAAGCCGACCGACGACTGCACGCCGATGATCAGCGGCAGCTGGAAGATCCCCAGGGCCGCGCCCAGCGCCAGCATGATCAGCGCGGGCTGCCAGGCGGCGCCCGGGTAGGGCAGCAGCGGGAAGGCGAGCAGGATCAGCGTGGCGGCGCCGATGCCGGTCATGGCGCAGGCCCGGATGCCGATCCGGTTGTAGACGTGGCTGCTCAGGGCCGAGGAGACCGGCCAGCTCAGGGTCATCGCGGAGAGCACGAACCCGGCCGCGATCGGGCCCAGGCCCAGGACGGCCTGGGCGTAGGTGGGCAGGAAGACGGTCGGCGCGACCATGAGCAGGCCGACGGCGCCGAGCGCGAGGTTGACGGCCGAGATCGTACGGCGGCGCCAGACCCAGCCCGGGATGATCGGCTCGGCGGCGCGGCGTTCGACGACGACGGTGGCGGCGGTGCACAGGGCGCTGCCGCCGAACAGCAGCAGCGAGGGCACGGAGAACCAGGGCCAGGCGACGCCGCCCTGGACGAGGGCGCTCAGCAGCAGGCCGCCGCTTGCGAAGATGGCGAGCGCGCCGGGCCAGTCGATACGGGGCCGCCGCTCGCGTTCGCGCGCGGGCAGCGACTCGCGGAAGTGCCGGATGACGAGCCACAGGGCCAGGGCGCCCACCGGCAGGTTGACCAGGAAGATCCACCGCCAGTCGGCGTACGCGGTGAGCAGGCCGCCGAGGCCGGGACCGGCGACGGCCGAGGTCGCCCACACGGTGGACAGCTTGGCCTGGATCCTGGGGCGCTCCTTCATCGGGTACAGGTCGGCGGCGATGGTGTGGATGGTGCCCTGGAGGGCGCCGCCGCCCAGGCCCTGGAGGACGCGGAAGGCGATCAGGGAGCCCATGTCCCAGGCGCCCGCGCACAGCAGCGAACCGACGAGGAAGACGATCACGCCGGTGACCAGGACGGGCTTGCGGCCGAAGGTGTCGGAGAGCTTGCCGTAGACGGGCAGGCTGACCGTGACGGCGAGCAGATAGCCCGAGAAGAGCCAGGAGAAGACGGCGAACCCGCCGAGGTCGCCGACGATCTGGGGGACGGCGGTGGCGATGATCGTGGAGTCGAGGGCGGCCAGCGCCATACAGAGCATGAGGGCGGCGACGATCCGGCCGCGGTGGGCGGGGGCGGGGGTGCTGGGCGCGGGCGTGCCCGGCGCGGGGGTGTCGGCTGCGGCCGGTCCGGGGGTGTGCGGTGCGCGTACGGGGGCGCCTGCTCCGGGTGCCGGTGCGTCCGCTTCGGACGGGGGGCCGCCCGCTCCGGGTACCGGGCTGCCCGCCCCCGGTATCGGATCGCCTGCCCCGGATATCGGACCGCCGACCGCCCCCGTACCCTGCCCGTCACCCGCCTCCCGCCTGGCCCCCCGCCCCGCCGCCTCGCCC
Organism: Streptomyces sp. NRRL F-5755; assembly: GCF_001279365.1. Lineage (NCBI taxonomy): Bacteria > Bacillati > Actinomycetota > Actinomycetes > Kitasatosporales > Streptomycetaceae > Streptomyces > Streptomyces sp. NRRL F-5755. The sequence goes on from NZ_LGCW01000115.1 coordinate 60,360, forward strand.
GTGCCCTGCCCCGCGCCGTCCCGTTCCGTGCTGTTGCGGTTCACGTGCCCATGCCCCCTCGGCTGTTCCGTGTACGTCACACCCTTCCACGCGGACGCGGTATCCGGAACGGCGCTTCGCGACGGGGCGCGGCCCGGCGGCCGTGACGAGTGGAACGCGGGTGTCAGTGGGGAGTCGTACTCTTGTTGAAACCCGGCCCGTCACACGTGCCGGGCTGCTCGCGTTGTTCGTCTCACCAGGACGGGAAGCCGTAGATCTCATGAGCCTGACCGGTCTGCTCGACGCCGTTGTCCAGGACCCCGCGCTCGCCGAAGCCGTGCGGGCCGCGGGCGACGGCAACCGTCCCCATGTGGATCTGGTGGGCCCGCCGGCCGCCCGTCCCTTCTCCGTCGCGGCGCTCGCCCGCCGCAGCGGCCGTACGGTCCTGGCGGTGACCGCCACCGGCCGCGAGGCCGAGGACCTGGCCGCCGCGCTGCGCTCGCTGATGCCGGCCGGCGAGGAGAACGCGGTCGTGGAGTACCCCTCCTGGGAGACGCTGCCGCACGAACGGCTCTCGCCGCGCTCGGACACGGTCGGCCGCCGCCTGGCGGTGCTGCGCCGGCTGGCCCACCCCAGCCAGGACGACCCGGCCGCGGGCCCCGTCTCGGTGGTCGTGGCGCCCATCCGTTCCGTACTCCAGCCGCAGGTCAAGGGCCTGGGCGACCTGGAGCCCGTGAGTCTGCGGTCCGGGCAGACGGCGGATCTCGAAGAGATCGTGGACGGGCTGGCGGCGGCCGCCTACGCCCGTGTCGAACTGGTCGAGAAGCGCGGCGAGTTCGCGGTGCGCGGCGGCATTCTGGACGTCTTCCCGCCGACCGAGGAACACCCCCTGCGGATCGAGTTCTGGGGCGACGACGTCGAGGAGATCCGCTATTTCAAGGTCGCCGACCAGCGGTCCCTGGAGGTGGCCGAGCACGGCCTGTGGGCGCCGCCGTGCCGGGAGCTGCTGCTGACCGCCGAGGTGCGGGCGCGCGCCGCCGACCTCGCGGAGCGGCACCCGGAGCTGGGCGAGCTGCTGGGCAAGATCTCCGAGGGGATCGCCGTCGAGGGCATGGAGTCGCTGGCCCCGGTGCTGGTCGACGAGATGGAGCTGCTGCTGGACGTGCTGCCCGAGGGCAGCATGACGGTGGTGTGCGACCCGGAGCGGGTGCGTACGCGCTCCGCGGATCTGGTGGCCACCTCGCAGGAGTTCCTCCAGGCGTCGTGGGCGGCTGCCGCGATGTCCAGCACGGACGAAGTCCGTTCCACCAAGGGCGGTGGTGGGCGACGGGTGGGCGGCGGGCAGGCCCCCATCGATGTCGGTGCCGCCTCCCTGTGGGGCATCGCCGACGTCCGGGACCGGGCGCGCGAGCTGGGCATGATGTGGTGGACGGTGAGTCCGTTCGCCGCCGGTGAGGAGCTGGACGGGGACACCCTCAAGCTGGGGATGCACGCCCCGGAGACGTACCGCGGCGACACGCAGCGCGCGCTGGCCGACACCAAGCGCTGGGTCGCGGACGGCTGGCGTTCGGTGTTCATCACCGAGGGGCACGGCCCCGCGGCCCGTACGGTCGAGGTGCTGGGCGAGGAGGGCATCGCGGCCCGCCTGGACCCTGAGCTGGACGAACTGTCGCCGTCCGTCGTCCATGTCTCGTGCGGCTCGATCGACACCGGCTTCGTCGACCCGGGCCTGAAGCTGGCGGTGCTGACCGAGACGGACCTCACCGGCCAGAAGGCGGCCAGCAAGGAGCTGGGCCGGATGCCGGCCCGCCGCCGCAAGACCATCGACCCGCTCACCCTCCAGGCGGGCGACTTCATCGTCCACGAACAGCACGGCGTCGGCCGCTACATCGAAATGGTGCAGCGCACGGTCCAGGGCGCCACCCGCGAATACCTGCTGGTGGAGTACGCGCCCGCCAAGCGCGGCCAGCCCGGCGACCGCCTGTACATCCCCACCGACCAGCTGGAGCAGGTCACCAAGTACGTCGGCGGCGAGGCGCCGACGCTGCACCGCCTCGGCGGCGCCGACTGGACGAAGACCAAGGCGCGCGCCAAGAAGGCCGTCAAGGAGATCGCCGCCGACCTGATCAAGCTGTATTCGGCGCGGATGGCGGCGCCCGGCCACGCCTTCGGCCCGGACACCCCCTGGCAGCGCGAGCTGGAGGACGCCTTCCCGTACGCGGAGACGCCCGACCAGCTCACGACGATCGCCGAGGTCAAGGAGGACATGCACAAGTCCGTCCCGATGGACCGGCTGATCTGCGGCGACGTCGGCTACGGCAAGACCGAGATCGCGGTGCGGGCGGCGTTCAAGGCCATCCAGGACGGCAAGCAGGTCGCGGTGCTGGTGCCCACGACGCTGCTGGTGCAGCAGCACTTCGGCACGTTCACCGAGCGGTACGGCCAGTTCCCCGTCGTCGTCAAGGCGCTCAGCCGCTTCCAGACGGACACCGAGGCCAAGGCCGTCCTCGAAGGGCTCAAGGACGGCTCGGTCGACCTGGTCATCGGCACCCACCGCCTCTTCTCCTCCGAGACCAAGTTCAAGGACCTGGGCCTGGTCATCGTGGACGAGGAGCAGCGCTTCGGCGTCGAGCACAAGGAGCAGCTGAAGAAGCTGCGCGCCAACGTGGACGTGCTGACGATGTCCGCCACGCCCATCCCCCGTACGCTCGAAATGGCGGTGACGGGCATCCGCGAGATGTCCACGATCACCACCCCGCCGGAGGAGCGGCACCCGGTCCTGACGTTCGTCGGGCCGTACGAGGACAAGCAGATCGGCGCCGCCATCCGCCGCGAACTGCTGCGCGAGGGCCAGGTCTTCTACATCCACAACCGGGTCGAGTCCATCGACCGGGCCGCGGCGCGGCTGCGGGAGATCGTGCCGGAGGCGCGGATCCGGACCGCGCACGGGCAGATGGGCGAATCGCAGCTGGAGCAGGTCGTCGTGGACTTCTGGGAGAAGAAGTTCGACGTGCTGGTCTCCACGACCATCGTGGAGTCCGGCATCGACATCTCCAACGCCAACACCCTCATCGTCGAGCGCGGCGACAACTTCGGCCTGTCCCAGCTGCACCAGCTGCGCGGCCGGGTCGGCCGCGGCCGTGAGCGCGGTTACGCCTACTTCCTCTACCCGCCGGAGAAGCCGCTCACCGAGACCGCCCACGAACGCCTGGCGACCATCGCGCAGCACACGGAGATGGGCGCGGGCATGTACGTCGCGATGAAGGACCTGGAGATCCGCGGCGCGGGCAACCTCCTCGGCGGCGAGCAGTCCGGGCACATCGCGGGCGTCGGCTTCGACCTGTACGTCCGGATGGTGGGCGAGGCCGTCGCCGACTACCGGGCGTCCCTGGAAGGCGGCGCGGAGGAGGAGCCGCCGCTGGAGGTCAAGATCGAACTGCCGGTGGACGCGCATGTCCCGCACGACTACGCCCCCGGTGAGCGGCTGCGCCTCCAGGCGTACCGCGCGATCGCCGCCGCGTCCTCGGAGGAGGACATCGCGGCGGTCCGCGAGGAACTGACCGACCGCTACGGCAAGCTGCCCGAACCGGTCGAGAACCTCCTCCTGGTGGCCGGTCTGCGCATGCTCGCCCGCTCCTGCGGTGTCACCGACATCACCCTCCAGGGCTCCAACGTCCGCTTCTCCCCGATCGACCTCCGCGAATCCCAGGAACTCCGCCTCAAGCGCCTCTACCCCCGCACCATCCTCAAGCCGGCCACCCGCCAGGCCCTGGTACCGCGCCCGACCACCGGCAAGATCGGCGGCAAGCCGCTGGTCGGGCGGGAACTGCTGGCCTGGGTGGGGGAGTTCCTGACGTCGGTGCTGGGGTGAGCGAGGGCCACCCACAGGGCGCGGACGGCGGCCCTGCACACCTCTCCCGCATTTGGCTGCTGGTGCGGTTCGTGTTCCAGTGGCCGGTGCTGCTCGTGGGACTGGCGCTCGCGGTGGCCTGGTACGTCTGCGCGTTCCTGGCGAACGCGGTGGTCGAGGCCGAGCCCGGCGTCGACCGCCTGGCCACGTACTGTCTCGGCCCCCGGCGGCTCGCCCGCGAGTGGAGCCGGGACCCGGGGCGCTGGGAGGACCACTTCCGGGCGCTCCTGCCCGAGCTGCGTGCGGCGACGACGAAGATCTCGTCGTCGCCGGGGGGACGGGCTCGGTACCCGCTCGGAGCGCGCTTCAAGTACGGGATGACCCACACCCGCGCGGAGCACGGGGAGAACTCCGACCTCTGCCCCGACATCGCGTTCACCGTCCCCGCGAACCACTACCGCGGATGCGGACCGGAGGCCGCCCGGCGCATCGCCCGCGCCGACGGCTGGCGGATCATCGCGCCCGGACGGTCCGTCGGGAACGGCAAGGCCCCCGCCGACCGCGACGGCCTCGCCCTGGCGATTCCGGCCCCGCGCGGGAATGCGGCGTAACGCGGTTTGACCCGCCTTCCGCCCGATTCAGGCATCTTGGCGGTGACCGGTGGGAGATATCGCTCTATCGTCGGGCTGCCCCGTGCGTCCCACGGGGTTCCCGGCCATCGAGAACTGGATGTTTCCCCCGTGATAAGACCCCGCCGCGCCGCTCTGTCCGCCGCCTCTCTGATCACCGCGGCCCTGGTCGCCCTCTCCGGCTGTACGCCGGACGGCGGTGCGGACAAGGGCGGCGCGGCGAGCCCGTCCGCGACAGCCTCCGCCTCGGCTTCCGTCACGCCCTCGCCGTCCGCGTCGCCGACCGAGAGCCCGAGCCCGAGCGCCACGCCGTCGTCCGCCGCGCCCACGCCCGAGGCCGCCGAGCCGCCGGCGCGTAAAACCCACAAGACAGGCGGAGGATCGGACTCCGGTTCCGGTGGATCGGGCTCGGGTGGGTCCTCCTCCGGTGGATCCGGCTCCGGCGGGTCGTCCTCCGGCGGGTCCGGATCCAGTGCTTCGGACGGGGTGATCCTCGCGCCGTCCGGGAACCACTACCGCCGCGGCCAGTTCTGCAAGAAGGCCCACCTCGGCCTGACCACGCAGGACGCCCACGGCGCCACCCTCACCTGCGCGATGCAGAGCGGGCGTCCGCACTGGCAGTGAGCCCCGCGGCCCGGCCCGTCCTCACACCACGCGGGCGGCGATCAGCCGGGCGCAGGTGGCGGGGTCGGTGCCGGTGGTGTCCACCTCGATGTCGTAGGTGACGCCCCGGTGGACCAGTTCGGCCTGGGACGCCGCCATGCCGGTGACCCGGTCGCCGCGTGCGGCCTCGCGCGCGGCGGCCGTCTCCGGGGCGCAGCGCACGCCGACCCACAGCACCGACAGGCCCTTCAGCGTGCGGCGCCAGCGTTCCTGGCCTTCGGCGCCGCCGAGGAACACCTCGTCCAGGAGGACCCCGGTACCCGTGCGGGCGATGGCCGCGACGCCCTCCTGCCAGTCGGTCTGCAGGGCGCGGAAGACCGGCCCGACGGTGATGCTGCCGTCGGGCGCGAGGCCGAGGCCCGGCGCGGTCGCGGACGCCTCCGGCGTGACCAGCGACCGCGGCAGGGACTCGATGAAGGAGTCGACGCCGAAGGTCAGCCAGGGCCGGGGAAGGAGTTCCTGCAGCTGCCGGATGAGCGTCGAAGTGCCGGAGCTGGAAACGCCGTTCAGGACGACGACATCGGTGCGGGTGGACGGGGAGCCGGTGGTCATCGGGACACCGTACGCAGCCGGGGCCGGGCCTGTCCTCCGTAATTACGCGGCCGGAGCCGGACCGGAGCGCGCGGTCAGGGGCGACCGAAGCGCGCGGTCAGAGCCGACCCGAACCGCGCAGTCACAGCCGCCCCATCCGCTGCAACACCGTCACGTCACCGGCGGTGCCGACGATGCCGTAGACGGCCCGGGGGTGGCGCTTGCGGGCGTCGTCCAGGGTCTGTTCGGCCTTGCGGTCGTCGTGCTGTTCCACGGCGATGTAGTCGGGGGCGATGCCCCGGGTGTCCCCTATCCAGAAGACCCGGGCGCGGCCGGTCAGCCGGGAGATCGGCCGTATGTCCGCCTCGACCGTGGCGCCGTTAGGGATACGGTCCAGCAGGCGTTCCGCTGCCGTCGCGGCGGGCGGCTTGCGGTAGGTGGCGGCCTCGGTGAGGCGGGCCAGCGGGAGTGTGGTGGTCAGGGCGAGCGCGGCGGCCAGTACGGCGGTGGGCAGGTGGTGGGCGTACGAACGAACCCAGGGGCGTGCGGAGACCAGCGTGCGCGGCAGGGCGTCGACCAGGGCCAGGAAGACCACCGGCATCAGGACGGCGCTGTAGTGCCAGTCGACGCCCCAGTAGTGCGGCTCGTGGGAGATGAAGCGCCAGCCGAGGGTGGGCAGCGTGACCAGGAGCAGCGGGGAGCGCAGCGCGAGCATGCCGGAGGTGGGCAGCAGGATCCACAGCAGGGTGCGTACGGCGGTGTCGAACGGGATGCGCCGGGTGGGCCCGTCACCGCCGCCGATCTTGTTCCAGTAGTCGTACGAGCCGGAGCCGTTGAAGCCGGGGATGATCACGCCGAGGGTGACGGCGGTGGCGGCCAGCCCGAAGACGACCAGTCCGACGGCGAGCGGCACGGCCTGCCGCGCGCGGACGAGGATCAGCGCGCCGATGGCGGCCGCCGTCACCCCGAGGTCCTCCTTGACCAGCACGAGCGGCGCCGCCCAGCACACCGCCGCGGTCCAGCGCCCGCGCAGCACCGCTTCCAGCGCGAAGGCGATCAGCGGTACGGCGAAGGCGATCTCGTGGAAGTCGAAGTCGACGGCTTTCTGAAGGCCCCAGGACAGTCCGTACGCCACGCCGACGGCCAGGCCGCGGCCGCGCCCGAGGAACCGGATGGCGGTCCGGGTCACCGGCACGGCGGACAGCGCGAAGAGGAACGATTGTGCGCACAGCAGGGTCAGGGCGCCGGGGAAGATGCGGTAAAGGGGGGCGAGCAGCGCCAGTACGGGGCTGAAGTGGTCGCCGAGGAGGTTGGTGCCCGGCCCCTTGAGGTCGGCGACGGGCGCCCGCAGATGCGCGTAGGCCCGTACCGCCTGCTCGAATATCCCGAGGTCCCACGAGGACGTCGCCATCGCGCGAAAGCGCAGGCCGGAGACGGCGAAGAAGACGACGAAGAGGGCCGCGGCGGTCCAGTACGGGACGGACTGCGGGGCGAACAGGGCGGCGGTACGGGTGCGGAGCCGGCCGGCGGCGGGGGCGGATCCGGCCCCGCCGCCGGCCGGGGCCGGGGGCCTGCCCGTCGCCGCGGTGGCGGTGGCCGTGTCCATGCGCGTCCTCACTCTCAACTTCCGAAAAGATATCCGAGGCCGACGAACCGGCCGGTATTGCTGCCTTATTTGAGATGGGATGTCCCTCTTGCTCCGGATACGGACTGCCGCCCTGTCCCGCGAACGGAACCTGTCCCGCGTGCGGACCCGGCCACGCGGCGGCACTGTCGCCGCGGCCGGACTGGCCGCGCTGCTCGCCCTCGCCGGCTGTACGCCCGACGGCGGCAAGGGCGGCGGTACCGGGGGAGACGGCGGCGGGGAACCGGCCGCCGGGGGCACCGCGCTGCACGCCGTCGCGTCCCTGACCGTCAAGGGCCGCGCCCCCAAGACCGGTTACGCGCGCGAACGCTTCGGCACCGCCTGGGCCGACACTGACGGCAACCACTGCGGCACCCGCGACGACATCCTCAAGCGGGACCTGACCGCGGTGCGGTTCACCGACGGGCACTGCAAGGTGGCGTCCGGGAAGCTGGCCGAGGACCCGTACACCGGGCAGGCGGTGACGTACGAGCGCGGGCGCAGCAAGGTGGACATAGACCATCTCGTAGCACTGTCGGACGCGTGGCAGAAGGGCGCGCAGCAGTGGCCGGGGCGCAAGCGGGTGGCGCTCGCCAACGATTCGCTGAACCTGATCGCGGCCGACGCCTCCGCCAACCGGCAGAAGGGCGACGGCGACGCGGCGACGTGGCTGCCGCCGAACAAGGCGTACCGCTGTGACTATGTGGCGCACCAGGTCGCCGTGAAGAAGAAGTACGGGCTGTGGGTGACGCAGGCGGAGAAGGACGCGATGACGGGGGTGCTCAAGGGGTGCCCGACGCTGAAGCTGCCGTCGGGCGGGGCTCCTACGGAGGCGCCGGAGCGGTTCGCGGCGAAGTAGGGGAGTAGGGGAGTAGGGGAACGGGGGAGTAGAGGCGGGGAAGCAGGACGGGCCGCCGGCCCGGAACCGCGTGCTGCGGTTCCGGGCCGGCGGCCTGTCGGTGTGCGGGGTCCGTACTCGGTGCACGGGTGGGGCCCGTACTTGCTGTGCGGGGTCCTGCCCGGTGTACGGGCGGGGCCCTCCTCTGTGTACGGGCGCGCCCCGTGCCCGGCCCCCGCGCGGTCAGAGGGTGAGCTGCCAGTGGGTGCCCTTGTGGTCGAAGCCCGGCTTGACCTCCACGTCCAGGGTCTTCGCGCCGGCCGGTACGTCGAAGGCGAAGTCGGCGGTGGCGGTCCGGCCGGCCGTCAGGGTGCCGCCGAAGCCGGAGCCGACCTTGCCGTCGTAGATCCGCTCGGCGGTCTTGCCGTCCTTGCCGGCCCGCGCCTCGACCGTCACCAGGTCGCCGGACACGTCCTTGCCGCCCTTGTTCTCCAGGCGCACGGTGACCTTGTACGACTTGTTGCCCTGCTCGTGGCCCACCGCGAACTCGTCGGCCCGATAGGGGCTCGGCTTGGAGACGGTCACGTTCAGGCCGGTGCTGTAGACGGCGGTGGCGCCGCCCTGGTAGCCCTTCGCCGATGTGCCGCCGCCGTCCTTCGGCTTGGCCTCCGCGCCCTCCAGGGCCTTGTCGACCTCCTTGTTGACCTCCTTCACCGCCTGGTCGACCGCGGTGACGGTGATCACCAGGCCGATGGCCGAGGCGATCAGCGCGAGGACGCCGAAGATCGTGCCGGTGATGGCCACGCCTTTGTTGGTGGCCTGTCCGCGCTTCGCCCGGCCGAGTCCCACCAGTCCGAAGATCAGGGCCAGCAGGCCGAGGATGCCGGCGAGCCAGAAGAACAGCGGGATCAGGCCGCTGAGCAGGCCGATGAGGCCGAGGACGAGTGCGGCGATCCCCAGCCCGTTGCGGGCGGCCTGCTGCGGCGGCATGCCCATCGGGGCCTGCGGCGCGTGCGGGTGGTGCATCTGGTGCGACATGGAGATACGGCCCCTTCCGGGCGCTGGATCGGTGGATCGGTGAATCGGTGTGCAGCGGTGCACCGCGCGCCGGAGTGAACCGGAGCCCCCGTGTGAACCGGTGGTGCGATGGGTCAATAAGAGCATCAGCTGTGAACCGAGTCAACACAGTTAACGGGTTCGAGTGGATTCACGCCGTGAAGGGGGCGTTGACGCATTCGTGGGTATGCTCGGCGCCACAGCAGGCCAAGAGGGCCAGGGGCGAGCGGACGGGAGCCGGCCAGGTGGCGGAGCAAGCAGCAGCGGGGCACGCGACGGAGGTGACCGCCGCCGGGATCGCACGGCTGGCCGGAGTGGGCCGCGCCGCGGTCAGCAACTGGCGCCGCCGCCACGCCGGTTTCCCCAAACCCGTCGGCGGCACGGAGACCAGCCCCACCTTCGCCCTCGCCGAGATCGAGCAGTGGCTGCGCGAGCAGGGCAAACTCGCCGAGGTGCCGCTGCGCGAGCGGGTCTGGCAGCAGGTCGTCTCGCACCCGGCCGGCGCCGCCACCGCCCTGCGGCACGCCGGCGCCGTCCTGCTGTTCGTCCGCGACCGGCCCTCCGCCTGGCGCCAGCTGGACCACGCCGCCAACGACATCGAACTGGCCGGCATGCTGCCCGCCATCCTCGAATCCGTCCTCGCCGCGCACCTCGGCCGCCACCACCCCGTACACGGCCTGACCCGCGACGCCCTGCTGCCGTCCGCGGCCCTGGTCCGGGCCACCGCCGGACTCGCCACGGAAGGGGACGGCGACGACGGGGACGAAGGGGGCGGCGCCGTCCCGGCGTTCGAGTTCCTGCTCGGCCGCCACCTGGACGCCAACCCCCGGCAGTACACGCTCACCCCGCCCGGCCCGGCCGGTCTGATGGCCGCGCTGGCCGGCGCGCCCCGTAGCGTCCTGGACCCGGCGTGCGGCACCGGCGGCCTGCTGGACGCGGCCGAGGGCGCCGAGGAGCTGTACGCCCAGGAGGCCGACTCCGATCTGGCCGCGCTCACCGCGCTCCGGCTCGCGCTGCACGCCCCCGGCGCCCAGGTGCGCGTACACGCCGCCGACACCCTCAGGGCCGACGCCTTCCCGCGGCTGGCCGCCGATGCCGTCCTCGCCCACCCGCCGTTCAACGAACGCAACTGGGGTCACGACGAACTGGCCTACGACCCTCGCTGGGAGTACGGCTTCCCGGCCCGTACGGAATCCGAACTGGCCTGGGTGCAGCACGCGCTGGCCCGCCTGCGCGCGGGCGGCACCGCCGTCCTGCTGATGCCGCCCGCCGCCGCCTCCCGCCGCTCCGGCCGCCGTATCCGCGCCGACCTGCTGCGCCGCGGCGCCCTGCGTGCGGTCATCGCCCTGCCCGCCGGCGCCGCGCCCCCGTACGGCATCCCGCTGCACCTGTGGGTCCTGCGCAAGCCCGGCGCCACCGCGCAGCCCTCGCCGCACCTGCTCGTCGTCGACACCGCCGCACTCACCGCGGGCGGCGCCCCCGGCCGCGACAACGTGGACTGGCAGGCCGTACGGACCACCGCGCTGGAGGCGTGGGAGACCTTCGACCGGGACGGCGGTGTCGAGGAACAGCCCGGCGTACGGCGCACCCTGGCCGCCATCGACCTCCTCGGCGACGACGTGGACCTCGCGCCGGCCCGCCACCTGCCGCCCCCGCCGGCCGCCGGCGGCCCCGCCGGACTGGCCCAGGTGCGCGACCGGCTGGCCGACACCCTGGCCCGCACGGCCGAGCTGACCCCCGACCCGGCCGCGGCCCCGCAGTCCCCGCCCGCGCGCTGGCCGCTGACCACCGTCGGGGAACTGGCGCGCGCCGGTGCCCTAGTGCTGCGCGCCGGCGGCCCCGGCACGGCGACCGCGGACGCCGCGCCCGCCGTCCTCACCGAGCACGACGTGATCGGCGGTACGGCCCCCAGCGGCGCGCTGCCCGAGCCCGCCGGGGCCGCCGGGACCGCCGAGGAGCCGGTGCTCGTCGCGGCGGGCGACGTGGTGGTGCCCGTACTGGGCGGCGGCGCCGTCGCCCGCGTCGTGGACGAGGCCACCGCCGGGGCCGCCCTCGGCCGCAACCTCTTCCTCCTGCGGCCCGACCCGGCCGCCCTCGACCCGTGGTTCCTCGCCGGATTCCTGCGCGGCACCGCCAACACCCGGCAGGCCAGCAGCTACGCCTCCACCGCCACCCGCCTGGACGTGCGCCGCCTCCAGCTCCCGCGGCTGCCGCTGGCCGAGCAGCAGCGCTACGGACAGCGCTTCCGCGAACTGGCCTCCTTCGAGGAGACCCTGCGCCACGCGGCCCGCCTGGGCGAACAGCTCGTACAGGGCCTGCACGACGGCCTGACGGAGGGCTCGGTCACGCCCGGCTGATTTCCTACAACCCCGGCGGCATCAGCGGTGTCGTATATACGCTCGATCACACGCACCCGCAGCATGTCCCCGGCGCCGCGCCCATCGCACGGCGCCGGGCCTTGATCCGTCAGGAGCAGTAATGCACGGCCCCGTTACGGCACCGCCGCCGCACCGTCCCGCCTCAGGCAGGACGGTCGTCCTGCTGCGGGTGGTCTTCGTGGCGGTGGCCGTGCTCAGCCTGGGCTTCCTGGCCTGGGTGACGCTGCTGCGCGCCGCCGTCGTGCAGCGCCGCCCGCTGGGCTGGTGGGTGTTCGGCGCCGACCTGGCGCTGTTCGCCGCCGCGGTCGTGCTGGCCGGAGGCGAGGACGACAACTCCTGGCAGGCCAACACCGGCGCGGGCCTGGTCGTCTGCCAGATGATCGCCGCCGTGGTGTACTACCTCGTCGTCGATGTACGCGCGCACCGCGTCGCGCCCGGCTGGCAGACGTACGGACCGCCCGGCGCGGGCCCTGTGTACGGCGGCCACCCGGTGCCCGGCCCGGCCCCGGCCGCCATGCCGCCCGCCCCGAATCCGCCCGCCCCGAACCCGTACGCCGGAGCCCAGCCGCCGCGGCAGGCCGCCGAGCCGCCGGCGCAGGACTGGCCCTACGCGCAAACCCACACACAGGGCTCCTTCCAGCCCGGGCCCCCGGCCCGGCCCGCACCGCAGCAGCAGCCCGCCACCCAGTACGACCAGCCCGCCGCCCCGTACGGAGGCCAGCCCCAGCGCATCGACCAGGTGCGCGCTGAACTGGACGAGCTGAGCGACTACCTCCGCAGGGAGGAAGGGCGTTGAACGGCCGCGTCGTCGCCGAGCGCTACGAACTCTCCGCGCTGCTCGGCCAAGGCGGCATGGGCCAGGTCTGGATCGCCTACGACCGCCGCCTCGACCGCCGGGTCGGCGTCAAACTGCTGCGCCCCGACCGGGTCTCCGGCACCCCGGACGCGGAGGAGATGCGCCGCCGCTTCGTCCGCGAGTGCCGGGTCACCGCGCAGGTCGACCACCCCGGCCTGGTCACCGTGCACGACGCGGGCAGCGACGGCGACGACCTGTACCTGGTCATGCAGTACGTCGAGGGCGCCGACCTCGCCGACCACCTGGCCGAGCACGACCCGTACCCCTGGCAGTGGGCGGTCAGCGTCGCCGCCCAGCTGTGCGCCGTGCTGGCTTCCGTACACGCCGTGCCGATCATCCACCGCGACCTCAAGCCGCGGAACGTGATGGTCAAGCCGGACGGCACCCTCACCGTCCTCGACCTCGGCATCGCCGCCGCCCTGGACACTGACACCACCCGTCTGACCAGCACCGGGTCGCCCATCGGCAGCCCCGCCTACATGGCGCCCGAGCAGGCCATGGGCGGCACCGTCGGCCCGTACACGGACCTGTACGCGCTCGGCGTGCTGCTCCACGAACTGCTCAGCGGCGAGGTGCCGTTCGCCGGCTCGACCGCGCTGGGCGTGCTGCACCGCCACCTGTACGAGCCGCCGGTCCCGGTGCGCAGGCTCCGCGCCGATGCGCCCGAGCAGCTGGAGGCGCTGGTCCTGCGGCTGCTCGGCAAGGACCCGCAGGAGCGGCCCGCCGACGCCCAGGAGGTCTACCAGGCGCTGGTGCCGCTGCTGCCGGCCGCGTCCCGGGGGCGGGCCGGTACGGGCGCGCCGATGGACCCGACCCGGCCGTTCCTGCACCCGCACGCGCCGTGGCCGGTGCGCGCCGAGGCCCCGGCCGCACCGCCGCCCGCCTTCTCGCCGCCGCCCGCCGTTCCGCCGCCGGGCGCCGACCCGCGCGTATCCGGGGTGAGCGCCGGCCCGCGGACCTCAAGGCCGGGTGCGGACCCGTGGTCTTCGGGGGCGGGCATCGACCCACGCACCTCGGCACAGGCGGGCGCCGACCCGCGCACCTCCGGAACGGGCGGCGGCGGCCCCGATGTCGCCGCCGCCGTGGACGAGGTCAAGCGCCTCCTGGACCAGGGCCGCATCACCCACGCCGTGGACATCCTCGGCGGCATCCTGCCGGCCGCCGCCGCACGGCACGGCGCGCACTCCCCGGTCGTACGGACGCTGCGCAAGCAGTACGCGGCCACGCTCATGGACGACGGCCAGTACCGCCGGGCGCTGCCCGAACTGCGCGCACTGGCCGAGGAATTCGCACGCGACAGCGGGCCGGGGGCGGCGCGCCAGGCGCTCCAGTTCCACTACGAGGCCGCGCAGTGCCTGGAGCAGCTGGGCGAGGTGACGCAGGCGCTGAACGAGTACCGGGCCCTGCTGCCGCACTTCGAGCGCTACCCGGACGACCCCGTGCGGCCCCTGGAGATCCGCCGTTCCATCGGCCACCTGCTGCTCGCCCTCGGGGAACGCGGCGCCGCCCACGAGGCGCTGTCCCGCCTCCTGTACGACGCGGAGCGGCTGCACGGACCGCACGGCGCCTTCCCGGCCGAGGTCCGGCGCACGCTGTACTGGCTCGGGCAGGTCCGCGGCTGACCCCGTACATACGGGCATACCTTCAGGAGAGAAACCGCCTTCCGGGCAACTCGTTGTGCGAATCAGTGGCCTGGATCACGCGGACTCTTTAGCATCGGCATCGATCAACGCCAGGCCAGGAAAACAGGTAGGAAAAGCCGCACCGCCGCCGCACCGTCGTTGCACCCCGCCAGGAGGCTTGATGTTCCGCCGTAGGACCGCGCTTCCCGTTTCCGCCGCCGCCGCGCTGCTGGCCGCCGCCCCGCTGCTCACCGCCTGCGGTACGGACGCGCACCCCGGCGCCGCGGCCGTCGTGGACGGGCAGCGGATCACCGTCGCGCAGCTCCAGTCGCGGGTCCAGGACGTGCGCAGCGCCCAGGAGAAGTCGCCGCAGGCCGCCCAACTGGTGGAGAACACCGGCAAGCTCGGGCCCGCCACCCTGAACGGCATGATCTTCGACCGGGTGCTGGAACGGAACGCGAAGGACGCCGGGGTCACGGTCTCGCGCAGCGACGTGCAGAAGTGGCGCGCGGCGGCCGAACGCAGCGCGGGCGGCGCGGAACGGCTGAAGCAGATGTGGCTCCAGCAGGCCATCGCGCCCGGCGAGATCAACGCGGTGGTCCGCAACCAGCTCCTGCTGGACGGCATCGCCAAGCACATCGGGGCCGACCGCGGCCGGCCGCAGGGCCAGCAGCAGCTCGCCACGGAGCTGGCCAGGACGTCCCGGAAGATGGGCATCGACGTCAACCCGCGCTACGGCAAGTGGGACGACGGCCAGGTCATCCTCGGCCAGACCAAGGAGCCGTGGGTCAAGAACGTCTCCGGCACGGCGGAGCAGCAGACCTGAGCGGGGCCGGGGGAGGGGCGGGACGGACCGTGTGTGCAGGCCCCGCCCCGGCCGGACCGCAGCCGGGAGGAACCCGCCCGCCGGGACCGGGGCAGCGCTCGCGGCCCAAGCCCGGCCGGGCCGCCCGCGCTGCGCTCCCGTGCGTCGTTGTCAGTGCCGTGCGTTACGTTCGTCGGGTGAACGCTGACGCCACCGCCGCCCCCGACGCGCCGGACACCGCCCCCGGCCGCCTGGTCCTGCTCACGACCAGCCACCGGGTCGCGCCCGGCCTGCTGTCCTGGCCCGCGTGGCAGACGCTGCGCGCCGCCGACCGCGTGCTGTGCGCCGACGACGCCCATCCGCAGCTCCCGTATCTGCGCGAGGCGGGCGTCGCGGTGGAGCGGGCCGTGCCCGGCGCCCGCGAGCTGGTGGAGTTCTGCCGCGACGGCGGCCGTACGGCCGTCGTCATCACCTCCGCCGACGGCGACTCGGAGCTGACCGACGGCCTGGCCCGGATGGCCGGCTCGGGCCGGGAGACCATGCCGGACCTGGAGCTGCTGCCCGGTTCGTACGACCTGCCGGGCGCCCGCCTGCTCGATGTCGCGCAGGTCATGGACCAGATCCGCCGCCAGTGCCCGTGGAGCGGCGTGCGCACCCACGAGGACCTCGCGAAGTACGGCATCGAGGAGATGTACGAGCTGGTCGAGGCCATCGAGGAGGACGACCGGGAGGCGCTGCGCGAGGAGCTGGGCGATGTGCTCCTCCAGGTCGTCTTCCACGCCCGGATCGCCCAGGACGACCCGGACGAGCCGTTCTCCGTGGACGACGTGGCGGGCACCCTCGTGGACAAGCTGATCCGCCGCCACCCGCACATCTTCGGCGAGGAGGCCGCAGACACCCCCGAGGACGTCAAGGCCCACTGGCTGCGCGAGAAAGCGGCCGAGAAGCAGCGCACCTCGGTCACCGAAGGCATCCCACTCGGCCAGCCCGCCCTGGCCCTGGCCGGCAAGCTGGCCTCCCGGGCCCGTACCGCCGGCATCGACGTCCTCCCGGCGGGGGAGGGCATCGGGTACGAGCTGCTGGCGCTCGCCGTGCGGGCCGAGGCGTCCGGTACGGATCCGGAGACGGCGTTGCGGGCCGCTGCTCGTACCTACCGGGACGCGATCCGGTCCGCCGAGGAGGCCGCCTCCGGCGCCGCGGACTGAGCGTCGGGCCGCCCGTTGCCGCGGTGTCGCAGCCGCTCGGCCGTCCAGACGGCGGCGACGGCTGCGCTCACCGCCGCGCCCACGACGCACACCCCGCCCCAGCCGGCCGCGCCCCACACCGCGGAGGTGAGCGCCGAGCCGACCGCGCCGCCGACGAAGTAGCTGGTCATGTAGGCCGAGTTGAGGCGGTTACGGGCCTCGGGGCGTACCGCGTAGACCAGGTTCTGGTTGCTGATGTGCACGGCCTGCACCGCCGCGTCCAGGACGATCACCCCGGCCAGCAGGGCGGCCAGTGCCCAGGGGCCGCCCGCGCCGCCGGCCGCCAGCAGCGCCCAGGAGCCGAGCAGCAGGAACCCGCCGAGGCCGGTGACCCGGTGGGCCAGGCCCCGGTCGGCCAGCCGGCCGGCGACCGAGGCGGACAGTGATCCGGCCGCGCCCACCAGGCCCAGCAGTCCGATCGCCGATTCCGACCACCCGTAGGCGGGGCCGGACATCAGGAAGGCCATCGCCGTCCACAGCACACTGAACGCGGCGAAGGACAGCGCGCCCAGCGCGGCCCGCCGGCGCAGCACCGGTTCCTGTACGAAGAGGGCGAGCGTGGAGCGGATCAGTGCGGGGTAGCGCAGCCCGGCGCCGGTGTGCAGCGCGGGCAGCCGCAACCGCAGCAGGAGGGCCATCAGCAGCATCAGCCCGGCGTTGACCCAGTAGACGGTGCGCCAGCCGCCCAGGTCGGCCAGCAGTCCGGCCGCCGTACGGGCCAGCAGGATGCCCAGCAGCAGCCCGGTCATGACGGTGCCGACCGTACGGCCGCGTTCGGCGGGCGCCGCCAGGGAGGCCGCGTACGGGACGACGACCTGGGCGGCGACGGAGGCCAGGCCGGTGAGCGCGGTGCCGGTCAGCAGCAGCGCCCCGTTGGGCGCGCTGGCCGTAACGGTCAGGAAGACCGCGGTGGCCGCGCACAGACTCACCGCCAGCCGCCGCCGCTCCAGCAGGTCACCGAGCGGGACGAGGAACAGCAGCCCCAGGCCGTAGCCGACCTGCGCGACGGTCACCACCAGGGCCGTGGTGGCGGAGCCCAGGTGCAGGTCGCGGCCTATGACGTCGAGCAGCGGCTGCGCGAAGTAGTTGCCCGCGACCGACAGGCCGGTTGCCACGGACATCAGCAGCAGCGTGCCGCGCCCGAGCCCGGGCCGCCCCTCTTCCTGCGATTCCTGGGTAGACATCAGGTCCCTTTCCGCACTGCGCGCCACCCCGTCGGTGTTGCTCCGTCCCTCAGCCTCCGCGGCACCGGTCGATGAGTCCAACACATAGTTGTCATCCCACCCATCGTGAACCGCGATCGACGGTCGGCGGCGGGGCGCTGGCTACGCTCGCGGTATGGAGCTGCAACAGATGCGGTACGTGGTCGCGGTCGCCGAGACCGGTGGCTTCACCCGGGCCGCCGAGCGCTGCCATGTGGTGCAGTCCGCGCTCAGCCACCAGATCGCCCGCCTGGAGAAGGAGCTCGGCGCCCGGCTCTTCCACCGTACGAGCCGCAGCGTGCGGCTGACGGCCGCGGGCGAGGCGTTCGTGCCGGTCGCCCGGCAGGCGCTGGAGGCGGCCGACCGGGCCCGCGCCGAGGTGGAGGCGGCGGCCGGCGAGGTACGCGGCCGGCTCGCGGTGGGCGCGATCTCCACCGTCGCGGCCGTCGACCTGGCCCGTGAGCTGGGCGCCTACCGCGCCCGCTATCCCCAGGTGCGGATCAGTCTGCGCATGGAGATGAGCGAGCAGCTGATCGAGCAGGTCCGGCAGGGCACGCTGGACGTCGCCTTCGTCGGCCTGGTGCCGGGCGCCCGCAGCCAGGGCGTACGGGAACGGGCGCTGGCCCACGGCGAGCTGGTGGCCGTCGTACCGCCGGGCCACCCGCTGGCGGGCCGGGAGTGGACGGATCTGCCGCGGCTCGCCGAGGAGACCTTCGTGGACTTCACGGCCGGTTCGGCGGCCCGCCGCCAACGGGAGGAGGCGTTCCGCGCGGCGGGCCTGACGACCGAGGTGGCCTTCGAGGTGACCACCGTGGAGTTCCTGGCCAAGCTGGTCCGCGCGGGGCTGGGCATCGGCATGGTGCCGCAGGCGTTCGCCTCGGAGCTGACCGGGCTGAGCGTGGTGCGTGTCCGCAACGCCCCCGCCCGGGTCGAGCGCGTCGTATGGAACCGGCTGGGTCCCTCGCCCGCGGCGGCGGCCTTTCTGGCAGCGCTGGGCGTGGACCCTTCGGCCCCGGAGCCGGACCGGATGCCGACCGTACCGGTTGCTCAGAGCACCTGATCGGCGGTCCGGTTGCTCAAGGCACCTGACCGGCTGCCCGGCCGGC
This sequence comes from Streptomyces sp. NRRL F-5755, assembly GCF_001279365.1. NCBI lineage: Bacteria > Bacillati > Actinomycetota > Actinomycetes > Kitasatosporales > Streptomycetaceae > Streptomyces > Streptomyces sp. NRRL F-5755. The sequence goes on from NZ_LGCW01000115.1 coordinate 78,743, forward strand.
GATCCGATCGCTCAGCGCATCTGACCAACTGCCCAGCAGACCACCGCTGACCTGCGCCTTCGCCCCCGTACCGGCCGGACGGTCCGCTACCGGCCGCCGCCCGCGCATCGTCCCCGCCCACCCGGGTACCCGGGTCAAATGACAGCAACGATCGTTTCGGCCACACCGGCCCAGGACATCGGCTCTGTGCAGCAGGCCGTGGACTTCACCCGGGACATGGTCGTCGGCACCGGTCCGCTGGTCGCCGGGATCGTCATCGTCCTGGGGCTGATCCTCGCCGTGGTCTACGGCAGGCGCCGCCGGGACCGTGAACCCGACCCGCCCGAGCCGGAGACCCAGCCGACGCCGCCCAAGAACCCGACCGGGTACGAGAGCGAGCTGCGCGACCCCAACGAGGTGCCGCGCGACGGCGACCACCGGCTGACCCCGCACGAGCTGCCGGACTACGGCAACGCGCCCACCCGCCACGGCGAGGACCAGAACCGGGAGCGCAAGCGCTGGCAGGAGGGGCACAGCGGCTCGTTCGGCGGGGGTTAACGTCGAGGGGTGCGCCAGCAGACCCCACACCCTTCCGACGAACAGCCCGCGGCCCCCGCCGCGCCCGGCACCGCCTGCCCCGTGTCCGGCCACGGACCGGCGGCCGTCCCGCCCTGCCCGGAACTGTTCACGTGGGAGTTCGCCTCCGACCCGTACCCGGCGTACGCCTGGCTGCGCGAGCACGCGCCCGTACACCGCACCCGGCTGCCCAGCGGTGTCGAAGCCTGGCTGGTGACCCGGTACGCGGACGCGCGGCAGGCGCTCGCCGACACCCGGCTGTCGAAGAACCCGGTGCACCACAGCGAGGCCGCGCACGGCAAGGGCAAGGTCGGCATCCCCGGCGAGCGCGGCGCCAACCTGATGACGCACCTGCTCAACATCGACCCGCCGGACCACACCCGGCTGCGCCGCCTGGTCTCCAAGGCGTTCACGCCGCGCCGTATCGCCCGGTTCGCGCCCCGCGTACAGGAACTGACCGACGCGCTCATCGACTCCTTCGCGGAGCGCGGCGAGGCCGACCTCATCCACGAGTTCGCCTTCCCGCTCCCCATCTACGCCATCTGCGACCTGCTCGGCGTCCCGCGCGAGGACCAGGACGACTTCCGCGACTGGGCCGGGATGATGATCCGGCACGGCGGCGGGCCGCGCGGCGGCGTCGCCCGGTCGGTGAAGAAGATGCGCGGCTACCTCGCCGAGCTGATCCACCGCAAGCGCGAGGCCCTGGGGGAGGAAGGGGCCGACGACCTCATCTCCGGTCTGATCCGCGCTTCCGACCACGGTGAGCACCTGACGGAGAACGAGGCCGCCGCGATGGCCTTCATCCTGCTGTTCGCGGGCTTCGAGACCACCGTCAATCTCATCGGCAACGGCGTGTACCAGCTGCTGCGCCACCCCGACCAGCGCGAACTGCTCCAGAAGGCCGCGGCGGCGGGCGATACGGAGCTGCTCGCCGCCGGGGTCGAGGAACTGCTGCGCTACGACGGCCCGGTCGAGCTGGCCACCTGGCGCTTCGCGACCAGGGACCTGACCCTGGGCGGGCAGCGCATCGCCGAGGGCGACCCGGTCCTGGTCGTGCTCGCCGCCGCCGACCGCGACCCGCGGCGCTTCGCGGAACCGGACGTACTGGACCTGACCCGCCGCGACAACCAGCACCTCGGCTACGGCCACGGCATCCACTACTGCCTGGGCGCGCCGCTGGCCCGCCTCGAAGGCCGGACCGCCATCGCCACGCTGCTGACCCGGCTGCCGGACCTGGAACTCGCCGCCGACCCGGACGATCTGCGGTGGCGCGGCGGACTGATCATGCGGGGGCTGCGAGCCCTGCCGGTGGGGTTCACACCCGTACGGAAGTGATGGTTCCGCTTATACGGAAGTGACGCCATACCCCGTACGGAAGTGACGCCACGTCAGGCCGTGACCTGAGCGTGATCTCCGCTACACCGGCTTGTGACGAGCGGGCCGCACCGCTACTTTCATCCGTCTGAAAGGCCGGGGCGGGCCGTGCGGCCCACGGTCCCGGCCTTTCGACGACAACTCAACCGCCGCTCGAAAGGCAACCGCATGCGCTCCGGGACCGGCCGACACCGTCGCCCCCGTCAGGCTCCGGCCATCTTCGTCACGGCGGGAGTCGCCGGCGGCGCCCTCGCCATGCCCCTGCTCGCCGCCGCCGACGCGCAGGCGGCCGACGCCGCCACCTGGGACCGGGTCGCGCAGTGCGAGAGCGGTGGCGTGTGGAGCGCCAATTCCGGCAACGGTTTCTACGGCGGCCTCCAGCTGACCCAGGAGATGTGGGACAAGAACGGCGGCGGGGCGTACGCCTCGCGCCCCGACCTGGCCAGCCGCTCGCAGCAGATAGCCGTCGCCGAGTCGATCCTCGCCGCGCAGGGGCCGGACACCTGGCCGAGCTGCGCGGTGAACGCGGGGCTCAAGAAGGGCGGTGGCAGACCGGACGTGGACCCGGGCACCACCCCGTCGCCGGAGCCCTCCTCGTCGGCCCCTTCCTCCAGGCCCTCCCCCTCCACTCCCGCCGAGCCGTCGCCCTCCGGCTCCGGCAAGCCGTCCCGGACGCCCGAGCCCGGCGGCACGCGGACCCCGGAGCCGAAGCCGTCGCCGACCGACCCGTCCCGCAGCGGCGACGCGTCCCGTACGCCGGACCCGTCCGGTACGGGCCGTACGGACGACCCGGCCACTCCCGGCGGCGACAAGGCCACGGAGCCCACCACACCTCCGTCCCCGGGCGGCAAGCACCGCGGCAAGCCCAGCGAGGACGAGGGGCCCGCCACGGGCACCGGAGGCACGGGTGACGCGGGCCGGTCCGGCGGGGAGCACCCGTCGCGCGGCGGTGACGCGCACCGTACGGACCCGGCGTCGCCCGGCGACTACACCGTGCGGCCGGGTGACAACCTGTCAGTTATCGCCGAGGACCGCGGGGTCTCCGGGGGCTGGCCGGCGCTGTACAAGGCCAACAAAGGTGTCATCGGGGGCGATCCGGACCTCATCCACCCTGGCCAGCGCCTTGATCTGACCGCCGAACCGAGTGGTTCGTAAGTAATTGACCGGTTTGGTGAAAGTGAGACATGGATCTCGTTCGGCAACCCGCCGTCCGCCCTGTCCGTTGTTTCCAAACCTGCGACGACCTGCGGAAATGTGATGATCCTGTGATGTCTGAGGGTCAACTGGCCTCAGATGTAGGGGTTTGAACCGGCGGGCCGTTCGTGTTTACCGTCTTCATCGCTCGCCAAAGCGGGCCCTTCAGCCACACGCCGAATCCTGCCGGTGGCCGGAGGTCATACGTCGCGACAGCGCCGAAGGCAGGAGCGGGGGACCCAAGGTAAGTCGCCGGCCCCGCCCGCGGAAGCGGGACAGCCGGCTTGGGGTGAAGCCGCGTGGAAGCTCACGCGGCCGGGCCACTCACAGCCCGAACCCGACAGCTCACCTCGTAGGCGTCGGTGAGGAAACGAACCATGCTGAACACCAAGGGCAAGCACCGCCGTCCCTCCAAGGCCGTCCGCGTCGCCACGCTGGCCGGTGTCGCCGGTGCCGCTGTGGCCGTCCCGCTGATGGGCGCCACCTCTGCCTCCGCCGCGAACAACTGGGACGCCGTCGCCCAGTGCGAGTCCGGCGGCAACTGGTCGATCAACACCGGCAACGGCTACTACGGTGGCCTGCAGTTCACCAACTCCAGCTGGAAGGCCGCCGGCGGCACCAAGTACGCCCCGCGCGCCGACATGGCCTCCAAGAGCCAGCAGATCGCCGCGGCCGAGCGCCTGCTCGCCATCCAGGGCCCGGGCGCCTGGACCTGCGCCGGCGGCCACCTGGGCAAGGGCAACTCGAACGCCACGGCCGAGGGCGGCTCCTCGCAGGGCTCCCACAAGTCCTACAAGTCGAAGCGCTCCTACTCGGCGCCGCAGCACTCCTCGCGGTCCGAGGCCCGTAAGCAGGGCGAGGAGCTGGCCCGCAAGACCCCGGCCCCGTCCCACAAGTCGACGCCGAAGTCGAACCCCAAGGGCAACTACACCGTCAAGTCCGGTGACACCCTCGCCAAGATCGCCGCTTCCCACGGCACCAACTGGAAGTCGGTCTACGAGAACAACAAGTCCGTCATCGGCGGCAACCCCAACCTGATCTTCCCGGGTCAGAAGCTGGCCGTCTGAGCCCGCTGAAACCCGACGGCCCCCGGGTGACCGTGTCGCCCCGTACGTACGGCGGTACGCACGGAACGGCACGCGCCCGGGGCCGGGCCGCTCGCACCGGGAATCCGCTCATCCCGTGAGACCGCCCCGCCACGGCGTGTGAACCCCCGCACGCGCCGCGGCGGGGCTTCTCCCTTTCCGCCGGCCGCCCGGCTCCGCAGCGGGCCCGTACCACCCACGCGCCCACTTCCCCGTACAGCGAACATTGCGCCCGTACGTCCCGTGAACAGGGCCTTTGCGGGTGTTTTCGTCCCAAGGGCCGGGCTGGCGGCGAGCGGAACCCCGGGAGGCCGTTAGGCTCGTGCTGCAGAACTCCAGACACCCATGAAGGAGACAACGTGCCGTCCATCGACGTCGTCGTAGCTCGCGAGATCCTCGACTCGCGAGGCAATCCCACGGTCGAGGTCGAGGTCGGCCTCGACGACGGCAGCACCGGCCGTGCCGCCGTTCCGTCCGGCGCCTCCACCGGCGCCTTCGAGGCCATCGAGCTGCGGGACGGGGACCCGAACCGCTACCTGGGCAAGGGCGTGGAGAAGGCCGTCCTCGCGGTCATCGAGCAGATCGGCCCGGAGCTGGTCGGCTACGACGCCACCGAGCAGCGCCTGATCGACCAGGCCATGTTCGACCTGGACGCCACCGACAACAAGGGCTCGCTCGGCGCCAACGCCATCCTGGGCGTCTCCCTGGCCGTCGCGCACGCCGCCTCCGAGGCCAGCGACCTGCCGCTGTTCCGCTACCTGGGCGGCCCGAACGCCCACGTGCTGCCGGTCCCGATGATGAACATCCTGAACGGCGGCTCGCACGCCGACTCCAACGTGGACATCCAGGAGTTCATGATCGCCCCGATCGGCGCGGAGTCCTTCTCCGAGGCGCTGCGCTGGGGCGCCGAGGTCTACCACACCCTCAAGAAGGTGCTGAAGAGCAAGGGCCTGGCCACCGGCCTGGGCGACGAGGGCGGCTTCGCCCCGAACCTCGGCTCCAACCGCGAGGCCCTGGACCTCATCCTGGAGGCCATCAAGGAGGCCGGCTACACCCCCGGCCAGGACATCGCGCTCGCGCTGGACGTCGCCGCCTCCGAGTTCTACAAGGACGGCGTCTACGAGTTCGAGGGCCAGCAGCGCACCGCCGAGCAGATGACCGCGTACTACGCGGAGCTGGTCGACGCCTACCCGCTGGTCTCCATCGAGGACCCGCTGTTCGAGGACGACTGGGACGGCTGGAAGGTCATCACCGACCGCCTGGGCACCAAGGTGCAGCTGGTCGGCGACGACCTGTTCGTGACCAACCCGGAGCGCCTGGCCCGCGGCATCGAGGAGGGCTCCGCCAACGCCCTGCTGGTCAAGGTCAACCAGATCGGTTCGCTGACCGAGACCCTGGACGCCGTCGAGCTGGCCCAGCGCAACGGCTTCAAGTGCATGATGTCGCACCGCTCCGGCGAGACCGAGGACGTCACCATCGCCGACCTGGCCGTCGCCACCAACTGCGGCCAGATCAAGACCGGCGCCCCGGCCCGCTCCGAGCGCGTCGCCAAGTACAACCAGCTGCTGCGCATCGAGGAGATCCTCGACGACGCGGCGGTCTACGCGGGCCGCTCCGCCTTCCCGCGCTTCCGCCTTGCGGACTGACAGGCACAGCAAGGGCTGATCGGGCTGATCCTTCCGGGGCCGCGCGGCCCCGGCGGCAGTCAATGACGTACGTCCCCGGCGGCGGTCCCGTACCGTTGCCGGGGACGTACGTGCTCCGGGCCGCACCGGCCCGGGCCGCTCACCCAGGGAGGGCGACGTGTCCGCGGAACGGTTCTCCACCGCGACCCGGCTCAAGGCGCTCGGCGAGCAGGCCGCCGCCCGCGTCCAGCGCGCCCGCCCGCGCCGCCGCGGCCGCCTGACCGGCCGCGCGGCGCTGCTCGCCCTGGTCCTGTGCTCCCTGGTCGTCGCCCTCGCCTACCCCACCCGGCAGTACATCTCGCAGCGCGCCGAGATCGCCGACCAGCGCCGCCAGGCCGAGCGGGCCGGGCAGCGCGCCGACGAACTGCGCGACGAGAAGGCCCGCTGGCAGGACCCCGAGTACGTACGGCAGCAGGCCCGGCTGCATCTGCACTACGTCATGCCGGGGGAGACCGGCTACATCGTCCAGGACGGCTCCGGCGACGGGAAGCGGCGCACGGGCCAGGGCGCCGCGGAACGGCCCTGGTACGACAACATCTGGAACGGCCTCGACGCCGCCGACAAGTAGCCTGGCCGGGGCGCCTGAGCCGCCCCGCCCACCAGCCCGGCACCACCACACAACCGAAAGCATCATGTCCGTGTCTGAACACCGCATGCCCCCGCCGCAGACCGAGCGCACCGAACCGACCGAGGCGGACATCGCGGCCTTCAAGGAACAGCTCGGCCGCCCGCCGCGCGGCCTGCGCGCCATCGCGCACCGCTGCCCCTGCGGGCAGCCGGACGTCGTCGAGACCGCCCCGCGCCTGGAGGACGGCACCCCCTTCCCCACGCTCTACTACCTCACCTGCCCGCGCGCGGCCTCCGCGATCGGCACGCTGGAGGCCAACGGCGTGATGAAGGAGATGACCGAGCGGCTGGGCCGGGACCCGGAGCTGGCCGCGAAGTACCGGGCCGCCCACGAGGACTACATCCGGCGCCGCGACGAGATCGAGGAGCTCCAGGGCTTCCCCAGCGCGGGCGGCATGCCGGACCGGGTCAAGTGCCTGCACGTCCTGGTCGGCCACTCGCTGGCGGCGGGCCCCGGCGTCAACCCGCTCGGCGACGAGGCGCTGGCGATGCTGCCGCAGTGGTGGCGCAAGGGCCCGTGCGTGACCCCCTGCCAGGAGCCGGGCGAAGGAGAAGGCGAATGAGGCGCGTCGCCGCCGTCGACTGCGGCACCAACTCCATCCGCCTGCTCGTCGCCGACCTCGACCCGGCGACCGGCGAGCTGAAGGACCTGGACCGCCGGATGACGATCGTGCGCCTGGGCCAGGGCGTGGACCGTACGGGCCGGCTGGCCCCCGAGGCGCTGGAGCGCACCTTCGCGGCCTGCCGCGAGTACGCCGGGATCATCCGTGAGCTGGGGGCCGAGAAGCTCCGCTTCGTCGCCACCTCCGCCTCCCGCGACGCCGAGAACCGCGACGACTTCGTACGCGGTGTGCGGGACATCCTCGGCGTCGAGCCCGAGGTGATCACCGGCGACCAGGAGGCCGAGTTCTCCTTCACCGGGGCCACGAAGGAACTGACCGGCCGCACCGACCTGGCGACGCCCTACCTGGTCGTCGACATCGGCGGCGGCTCCACCGAGTTCGTCCTCGGCTCGGACGCCGTACGCGCCGCCCGCTCCGTGGACATCGGCTGTGTCCGTATGACCGAACGCCACCTCGTACAGGACGGCAGGATCATCGCCGATCCGCCCGGCGAGGACCGCGTCGCCGCCATAAAGGCCGACCTCGCCCGGGCCCTGGACCAGGCAGCGGAAACCGTTCCCCTCGCCGAGGCCCGCACCCTGGTCGGCCTGGCCGGCTCGGTCACCACCGTCGCCGCCATCGCCCTGAACCTGTCGGAGTACGACTCCGCCGCCATCCACCACTCCCGCATCCCCCTCTCCCAGGTCCGCGAGATCACCCAGCGCCTCCTCACCACCACCCACGAGGAGCGCGCCAAGATCCCGGCCATCCACCCGGGCCGGGTGGACGTCATCGCGGCGGGGGCCCTCGTCCTCTTGTCGATCATGGAACGGATCGGCGCCGAGGAGGTCGTGGTCTCGGAGCACGACATCCTGGACGGGATCGCCTGGAGCTGCGCGTAAGCCGTGCGGGACGGCCGCCCGGGTGCCCGGCGTCCGGGCGGCGCCGGAGCACCCTCCGGCCGCCCCGTCCAGGGCCCTCCAGACCCCTTCAGGGCCGCTGAAGGCCCCCTTCCGCGAAAAACTTCGTGAAACTCTTCACATGAAAAAACCGCCCACCGGGCGCACAAACCGGGCACCAGGCCCTACTTCTGAGGCCGTAGGCCCCTGGCGCCGCAAAAATGTGTGGTTTCAGCGGTGTTAAAGAGATCCTTACGGGACGGGTGGTCCAGCCGTTCCCGAGGTCGCAATCCCTGATCAACAAGGGTGTCCAACGCTTCGGAGGGTACGGTGGTTCCCCTCTGGAGCTATGGCGTCGATCACGAAGGCGCGGAGTGTAGCAGACGCCCCCCGCAACCTTGTGAAGGGGCTCACGAGGGGTGCTCCGAGTGGGGGTGGATACTCGATTGCATGAGCACCACGGAGCGTCCCAGGATCCTCGTTGTAGGCGGTGGGTACGTAGGTTTGTACGCGGCACGCCGCATCCTCAAGAAGATGCGGTACGGCGAGGCGACGGTCACGGTCGTCGACCCGCGCTCGTACATGACGTACCAGCCCTTCCTCCCTGAAGCTGCGGCCGGCAGCATCTCTCCCCGCCACGTCGTGGTGCCGCTGCGACGCGTGCTCCCGAAGGCGGAGGTCCTCACCGGCCGCGTCACCACGATCGACCAGGACCGCAAGGTCGCCACGATCGCGCCGCTGGTCGGCGAGGCGTACGAGCTGCCCTTCGACTACCTGGTCATCGCCATGGGCGCGGTCTCCCGCACCTTCCCGATCCCCGGCCTCGCCGAGAACGGCATCGGCATGAAGGGCATCGAGGAGGCCATCGGCCTGCGCAACCACGTGCTGGAGCAGCTCGACAAGGCCGACTCCACGACCGACGAGGAGGTCCGCCGCAAGGCGCTGACCTTCGTCTTCGTCGGCGGCGGCTTCGCCGGTGCGGAGACCGTCGGCGAGGTCGAGGACATGGCCCGCGACGCCGCGAAGTACTACAAGAACGTCAAGCGCGAGGACATGCGCTTCATCCTGGTCGACGTCGCGGACAAGATCCTGCCCGAGGTCGGCCCGAAGCTCGGCGCCTACGGCAAGGAGCACCTGGAGAGCCGCGGGGTCGAGATCTACCTCGGCACCAGCACCAAGTCCTGCGTCGACGGCCACGTGGTGCTGAGCAACGACCTGGAGGTCGACTCCAACACCATCGTGTGGACCGCCGGCGTCAAGCCGAACCCGGCGCTCTCGCGCTTCGGTCTGCCGCTGGGCCCGCGCGGTCACGTCGACACGCAGGCCACCCTCCAGGTGCAGGGCACCGACTACATCTGGGCCGCGGGCGACAACGCCCAGGTCCCGGACCTGGTCGGCCGCAAGGCGGGCAACGAGAACGCCTGGTGCCCGCCGAACGCCCAGCACGCGCTGCGCCAGGCCAAGGTCCTCGGCGACAACGTGATCTCCGGCATGCGGGGCTTCCCGCAGAAGGAGTACAGCCACGCCAACAAGGGCGCGGTCGCGGGCCTGGGTCTGCACAAGGGCGTCGCGATGATCGTCCTCGGCAAGACGAAGATCAAGCTGAAGGGCCGGCTGGCCTGGTACATGCACCGCGCGTACCACGGCATGGCGATGCCGACCTTCAACCGCAAGATCCGCGTCTTCGCCGACTGGACCCTCGGCATGTTCCTCAAGCGCGAGATCACCTCGCTCGGTGCGATGGAGAACCCGCGCGAGGAGTTCTACGAGGCCGCCAAGCCGGCCCCGGCGCCCGCCGCCGCGGCCGACGACAAGGCGAAGGCCGACAACGCCGACAACAACGACAAGGCGAAGGCCAAGGCTTCCTGACCTTCCCGTTGGGATGACGCCGTCCGGCGCGCGTCACCCCGTACACCACCGCCGAAGGGGCGGCTGCCATCCGTGGTGCGGCCGCCCCTTCGGCGTATTCGTTGTGGCGCCCCGCGGCCGTTTTGCTGTTCCCTTACGAACGAGCGGGACTACCGGGACTCCCGAACGGCGTTTACGTGGTGGGTGAAACTTCTTCGCCCTTCCCGTCAACACGGAGGTGTGCGACATGGCCGACGCCGCTGGACGGCTCTCCAAGCTCGCCGAGGAAGTGCTGGGAGCCCCGCTCCCGATCCGCATCCGCGCCTGGGACCGCAGCGAGTACGGCCCGCCGGGAGCACCCGTGCTGGTGATACACAACCGCCGCGCCCTGCGCCGCCTCCTGTTCAAGCCGGGCGAGTTGGGCCTCGCGCGCGCTTGGGTGGCCGGTGACATCGACGTGGAGGGCGATCTGTACAAGGCCCTGGATCTGCTGTCGGGGCTGATCTGGGAACGCGGTACGTCGGCCGAGAAGCCCCGGCGGGCCGCCGCCCTGCGCGCGCTGGCCAAGCCGGAGATCCGTGCCGCCGCCCGCGAACTGGTGACCCTGGCGGGCCTCCCCGTACCGCCCAAGCCGCCCGCCGAAGAGGCACCCAAGAGCCACGGGCCGCTGCACACCCTGCGCCGGGACAAGGAAGCCATCAGCCACCACTACGACGTGGGCAACGACTTCTACGAGCTGGTGCTCGGCCCCTCGATGGTCTACTCGTGCGCGTACTGGGAGAGCCCCGACGCCACCCTGGAGGAGGCCCAGCGCGACAAGCTGGACCTGATCTGCCGCAAGCTGCGCCTGGAGGAGGGGCAGCGGCTGCTGGACGTGGGCTGCGGCTGGGGCTCGATGGCCCTGCACGCCGCCCGCGAGTACGGCGTACGGGTCGTCGGCATCACCCTCTCCGAGGAGCAGGCCGCCTACGGCCGCAAGCGCGTCGCCGAGGCCGGCCTCGCGGACCGTATCGAGATCCGCGTCCAGGACTACCGCGAGGTCCACGACGAGCCGTTCGACGCGATCTCCTCCATCGGCATGGCCGAGCACGTCGGCCGCGCCCGCTACGCCGAGTACGCCGCCGACCTGTACGCGCTGCTCAAGCCCGGCGGGCGGCTGCTCAACCACCAGATCGCCCGCCGCCCGCTGGCGGACGAGGACTCCTACCACGTCGACGAGTTCATCGACCGGTACGTCTTCCCGGACGGCGAGCTGGCCCCGGTCGGCCGCACCGTCGGGCAGCTGGAGGACGCCGGGTTCGAGGTGCGGGACGTGGAGGCGATCCGCGAGCACTACGCGCTGACGCTGCGCGCCTGGGTGGCCAATCTGGAGGCGCACTGGAAGGAAGCGGTCCGCCTGACGTCGCCGGGCCGGGCCCGGGTGTGGCGGCTGTACATGGCCGCCTCCGCGCTGTCCTTCGAGCGCAACAAGATAGGGGTCAACCAGGTCCTGGCCGTCCGCACGCCGGAGCCCGGCACTTCGGGGCTGCCGCTGCGCGCCCGTGAGTGGCGCGGCTGACACGGCACAGGAAGGGCCCCGGTGCCCGGCCGCCTCGCGCGGTCCGGGCACCGGGGCCCTTCCGTACGGTGTCCGCTACTCGGCCTTGATCGCCGCCAGCATGTTCAGCTTCGCGGCCCGCCGGGCCGGCCACAGCGCGGCCAGCATGCCGACCACCGCGGCGAGCGCCAGGAAGACGACCAGCTCGTACGTGGCCATCGAGGAGCCGATCAGCTCACCGGCCGCCCAGCCGAAGAAGACGCCCAGGCCGATGCCGAGAACCCCGCCGAACAGCGCGATGACCAGCGACTCCAGCCGCACCATCCGCTTGATGCCGGACCGGTCCAGGCCGATCGCCCGCAGCATGCCGATCTCCTGCTGCCGCTCGAAGACCGACATCGCCAGGGTGTTGACCACGCCGAGCACTGCGACGACCACGGCCATGGCGAGCAGCCCGTAGAGCATGTTCAGCATCAGATTGATCATCTTCGCGATGCTCTCGGACACGTCCTTCTTGTCCTGCACGGAGATCGCCGGGTTCTTGCCGAGCGTCTCGACCAGGGAGTCCTTGGTGGCCTCGGACGCGCCGTCCTTCGTCTTGACCAGCACCCGCATGTCGGCGGGCTTCTTCTGGTGCGGGGCCAGCACGGAGGTGTCCAGCAGGATGCCGTGCAGCATGTCGTTGCCCTCGAAGACACCGGAGACGGTGAGCCGCCCCTTCCTGCCGTCCTCGAAGGTCGTCGCGAAGGACGAGCCGACCTGCCAGCCGTGCTGCTTGGCGGTGGCGCTGTCGACGACCGCCCGGTTCGCCTCCGGGGTGCCGAGCCCGTCGAAGGAGCCCGCGGTGAACTTCAGGTTCGTCAGCTCGCCGATCGCCTTGCCGTCGACCCCGGTCAGGTACTCCGTCTCGCCGCCGACCCGGGCGGCGGCGCTGCGCAGCGGACTGGAGGCGGTCACCTGGGGGTCGGCCGCCAGCTTCTTCGCCACGTCGGGGGAGAGCGGGCTCATGGTGGCCATGCCGACGACGTAGTCCGCCTTCAGGGCGTCGGTCGCCATCTTGTCGACGCCCTTCTGGACGCTGCCCGCGATCACGGTCAGGCCGGTGACCAGGGTGAGGCCGATCATCAGGGCGGAGGCGGTGGCGGCCGTACGGCGCGGGTTGCGCACCGCGTTCTGCCGGGCCAGCTTGCCCGAGACGCCGAAGGCGCGCAGGACGGGCGCGGCGGCCGCGATCAGCGGGCGGGACAGCAGCGGGGTCAGGACGAAGACACCGATCAGGAGCAGCCCGGCGCCGAGCGCCATCAGGCCCTTGCCGTCGGCGCCGATCGCGGTGGCGCCCAGCACGCAGGCGATGCCCGCGGCGGCGAGGACCGCGCCGATGGCGTTGCGTACCACCAGGGACTTGGTGGTGGCCGCGGCGTGCACGCTGTTCATCGCGGCGACCGGCGGGATCTTCGCGGCGCGGCGGCCCGGCAGCCAGGCGGCGAGCACCGTCACCACGATGCCGACCAGCAGCGAGGTGACGACGGTCGAGGGGGCGACGACCAGCGGGCCGTCCGGGACGGTGCCGAGCGCACCGGTCAGCGCGCGCAGCCCGGCGCCGATGCCGATACCGGCCAGCAGACCGGTGACGGCGGCGACCGCGCCGACCACGAACGCCTCGATGAGCACCGAGCGGGTGACCTGGCGGCGGCTCGCGCCGACCGCGCGCATCAGGGCCAGTTCCTTGGTGCGCTGGGCGACCAGCATGGTGAAGGTGTTGGCGATGATGAAGATGCCGACGAAGAGCGCGATGCCGGCGAAGACCAGCAGGCCGGTCTTCATGTTGTCCATGCTCTTGGCGATCATCTCGGCCTGGTCGTCGGCCATCTTCTTGCCGGTGACGGACTCGGCGGTACCCGGCAGCACCTTGTCGACCGCCGACTTCAGCGCGTCCTGGGACGTGCCGGGCGCGGCCTTCACGTCGATCTCGCTGAACTCGCCGGGCGCGGCGAACAGCTTCTGCGCCGTCGCGGTGTCGAACAGCGCGAGGCTGCCGCCCGCGGCGACCGCGCCGTCGTCGGTGGTGAAGATGCCGGAGACCTTCGCCTCGCGGACCGGCCCGTCGACGGACAGCCGTACGGTGTCGCCGACCCGGTAACCGGTCTGCTCGGCGGTACCGGAGTCCAGGGCGACCTGGTGCGGCCCCTTGGGCGCGGTCCCGGACGTCATCGGGAAGCGGGCGTCCTTGCCGTCCGGGCCGGGGTAGTAGTTGCGGCCCTTCGAGCCGGCGCCGTTGCCGGCGAGCTTGCCGCTCTTGTCGGCGATGGCGGTGAAGCCCTCGACGGTGCCGGTGGCGCCGGCCGCGCCGGGGACCTTGCCGGCCCGGTCGAGCAGCGCCTGGCTCAGCCCGGGGGCCTTGCCCGGCCTGGCGTCGGCGGCGTCCGAGCGGTGCGGCTGGACGGCCACGTCGACGCCGGAGAAGCCCTTCTGGGAGCTCTTCTGCGTGGCGTCGGAGAGGGTGGAGGTGAAGACCAGGGTGCCGGAGACGAAGGCCACGCCGAGCATGACGGCGAGGACGGTCATCAGCAGCCGGGCCTTGTGCGCGAGCACATTGCGCACGGCGGTACGGAACATCGTCAGTCCTGTGGGAGAAGGGCGGTGGACGGGCTGCGGGTACGGGTCAGCTGACCCGGCCCCTGGCGTCGAAGCCCTTCATGCGCTCCAGCACCCGGTCGGCGGTGGGGTCGGCCATGTCGTCCACGATCCGGCCGTCGGCGAGGAAGATCACGCGGTCCGCGTAGGCCGCCGCCACCGGGTCGT
>NZ_LGCW01000116.1:0-3830 GCF_001279365.1 Streptomyces sp. NRRL F-5755
GGTCGGGGGTTTGGGGGGAGGGGGATTTGGATGCGCATGATTATGCGTTGCTGTGCGCCTATACCCATCCGGACTGTTCGGCGGATGTGTTGTCGCTGGTGACGGACTGGTATGTGTGGGTGTTCTTTTTCGACGATCACTTCCTGGAGACGTTCAAGCGGACGCAGGACCGGGTGGGCGGGAAGGCGTATCTGGATCGGCTGCCGTTGTTCATGCCGATGGATCTGGGTACGCCGGTGCCGGAGCCGGCCAATCCGGTGGAGGCGGGGCTGGCGGATCTGTGGGCCCGGACGGTGCCTTCCATGTCGGAAGGGTGGCGGGCCCGGTTCCGGGAGAGTACCGAGCATTTGCTGAACGAGTCGTTGTGGGAGTTGTCCAACATCAATGCCGGCCGGTTGCCCAATCCCGTCGAGTACATCGAGATGCGGCGGAAAGTGGGTGGTGCGCCTTGGTCGGCGGGGCTGGTGGAGTTTGCCGCGGGGGCCGAGGTGCCGGCGGCGGTGGCCAGGGCGCGGCCGTTGCGGGTGCTGAGGGATACGTTCGCGGATGCGGTGCATCTGCGGAACGACGTGTTCTCGTATCAGCGGGAGACCGAGGAGGAAGGGGAGCTCAGTAACGGGGTGCTGGTGCTGGAGAATTTTTTGGGGTGTACGACTCAGGAAGCTGCCGATGCCGTCAATGATCTGATCACTTCGCGGGTGCAGCAGTTCGAGAACACGGTCATGACCGAACTGCCGGTGCTGTTCGCGGAGAAGGGGCTGAGTCCGCGGGAGTGTGCGGACGTGCTGGCTTACGCCAAGGGGTTGCAGGACTGGCAGGCGGGCGGGCATGAGTGGCACATGCGGTCGAGTCGGTACATGAACGGGGGCGGGGAGGCGGCGGACGCGGGTGCGGGTGCGGGTGCGAGCTGGTCGCCGTTTGTGTTCGGCGGGTTGGGGACTTCTGGGGCGGATGTGCGGAAGGCTGTGGCGGTTACCGGGGCGAAGCGGGTGCGGAACTTTTCACATGTGCCATATCAGAAGGTGGGGCCTTCGCAGCTGCCGGATTTCTTCATGCCGTTCGCGACGACGCTGAGTCCGCATCTGGATGGGGCGCGGGTGAGCACGGTGGAATGGGCGCGGCGGATGGGGCTGCTGCGGCCGCAGGCGGGGGTGCCGCTTTCTGGGATCTGGGACGAGGGGAAGCTGAAGGATTACGACTTCCCGTTGTGTGCTGCCGGGCTGCATCCCGACGCGACACCGGAGGAACTGGACCTGTCGTCGCAGTGGCTGACCTGGGGAACGTACGGGGACGATTACTACCCCGCGGTGTTCGGGGCGGTACGGGATCTGGCCGGGGCGAAGGCGTGCAATGCGCGGCTTTCGGCGTTCATGCCGGTGGAGGACGGCGCGGCCGTGCCGGAGCCGGCGAACGCGATGGAACGCGGGCTGGCCGATCTGTGGGTCCGTACGACGGGGTCGATGGACGCGGAGGCGCGGAAGACGTTCCGGGACAGTGTCGAGGTGATGACGGCCGGGTGGATCTGGGAGCTGGAGAACCAGGCGCTGCATCACATTCCCGATCCGGTGGACTACATCGAGATGCGACGGGCGACGTTCGGCTCCGACATGACGATGAGCCTGAGCCGTATCGGGCATGGGCGACGGGTGCCGGAGGAGATCTATCGCAGCGGGACCATGCGTTCGCTGGAGAATGCCGCGGCCGACTACGCGACGCTGATGAACGACGTGTTCTCGTACCAGAAGGAGATCGAGTACGAGGGCGAGGTGCACAACGGGGTCCTGGTGGTGCAGAACTTCTTCGACTGCGACTATCCGACGGCGCTCGCGATTGTGCACGACCTCATGACGTCCCGTATGCGGGAGTTCCAGCATGTAGCGGCCGACGAACTGCCGGTGCTTTACGACGACTTCAATCTGCCGGAGGACGCGCGGGCGCTGCTGGACGGGTACGTGAAGGAATTGGAGAACTGGATGTCCGGAATCCTGACCTGGCATCGAGGGTGCCGGCGGTATCGCGAGGAGGATTTGCGGCGGCATAAGGGGGTGAGGGGCGGTGTGGTTGTCGGTGCGGCTGAGGCCGGGGTGGCCAGGGCCGGTGAGTGGAGTGGGCGGCCTACTGGGCTGGGGACTTCGGCGGCTCAGGTGGCCTTGCGGCAGGCAGAGCTGACCCGGTGGTAGTCGGTGCATAGGCGGTAGGCGGTAGGCGGTCGAGGAGGGTTGCCCGGTCGGGCCGGAGGCGGCAGCTCGACGGTCTTCGGGCATGACGTGTGGCCCCTCCCGGGTCTGGGCCGGGAGGGGCCGCCGGGGCCGGTCGGCCGCGCTCAGAGGCGGCGGAGGCCCGGTAGGTCAGATGGTGTGATCAGGGTCGGTTGGAGTCGTCGCTCGTGTTCGCGCGCAGTCGGCGGCGCGGCGCCTGCCGGTTCAGCGGGCGTTCTCAATGATCAGGGAGCGGACCATGCGGCAGGTCGTGTTGGAGGGCGGGTGCACTCCGATACGGGCCGCGGCGGTGCGGATGGTGCGGTTACGGGCCCGCTCCGGGGTATAGACACCACCGTCGAGCAGGGCTATCGCCAGGCGCATGGCCTTCAGACGGCGGTTGTGGGCTTCGTACCACTCGCGCGGGAGGCCGGCGGGCAGCGGCTTCTTGACCATCGGCGTGTGGCGGACCACCCGGCGCGCGGAGGTCTTGCCGTACGTGGTCTTCTTCGTGACGGCGGTGTTCGCGGCAGTGTTCTTGGACGGTGCGGCTACGGCCATCGGCAACCTCCTGGGTCGACAGCGAAGCAGTCCTGGACTGCTTCCTTTCTGCCTCCGATTTTAGTGCCGACCACTGACAAAGCCCCCTGGTCAGGGAGGGCTTGGGCGGCCTACGGAGCCGTGGGGCGCGGGCCGATGTCAGCGCGTTCGCGGGGTGCCGGAGCCGTCCGGGGCGGGGGTGGGAGCCGGGGTACGGGAGCTCTCCGGACCGGTGGCCGGGAAGGCGAAGCCGTTGCTGGAACAGCGGACCGTCCACGGCTCGCCTCCGCTCCCCGGCTCGTACATGCGCACATCGACCTCAGTGGCCGGACGCCCGCCCGGAAGAGCGGCGTTGGCGGCGGTGCACGCGATCTGGTGGACGGCCGCCGTCTCCATGCGGGCCACCGGCAGGGGCAGGTAGACGCTCACGGCGCCGTTCGCGGGTACGGCGGTCAGCTGGCCCGGCATCTGCGGCACCACGCTGACCAGCCCGCGCGCCCGCTCCGCCTCGGTGGGTCCCTTGACCAGCAGGTCCAGGGCTTCCTGCGGCCCGACCGGACCGTCGGCCGGGCGGGCGGCCGCGTGGATGCCCAGGGGTGAGAGGAAGAAGATGCGGGCGGTGTACGTGGCGGTGCCCGGCTGCCGGATGCCTTGGGCGGGGGCGCCGGCCTGTACGTAGCCGGTGGGGCTGATGCCGCAGCCGGTGAGGAGGAGGGCCAGGAGGAGGGAGAGGAAAAGGGGGAGCAGGGGGAAGAGGGCGAGCGGGAGAGCTGTGCGCAGAGTGGTGCTCTTGGTCGTCGTGGGCCTGGCGGTCGTCGTGGGCGGGGCAGTCCTCGTGGGCTTGGCGTTCCTCGTGGGCCTGGCGGTCGTCGTGGGCCTGGCGGTCCTCGCGGGCGGGACGCTCCGCATCGGCCGGATCGGGCCCCTCATGGACGGCCGTCCTCGGTCTCGGCATTCTCCATCTCGGCACCCTCGATCTCGGCACCCTTGGTCTCCGCGCCCTTGGACTCGGCACCCTCGGTCTCGGCACCTTCGGTCTCGGCACCCTCGGCCCCGGCACCCCCGACACCCGGCACAGGAACGGTTCCCCCC
>NZ_LGCW01000117.1:0-3820 GCF_001279365.1 Streptomyces sp. NRRL F-5755
AACCGTTTGTTGTCCCGGTAGATCTCGGACACATCCGCGTGCCGGGACACCACCCAGAAACCCGGCGCGCCGCCGATGGAGGGGTGCCAGTGGAACGGCTGTGTTGTGCGCAGATGCCGCCAGACCTCGGACAGGTCGTACTCGGCGTGGGTGCGCGGGTCGGTCAGGTCCAGCGTCGCTATGTCACCCGGATTCAGCATGATGCGGCTGGGCATGGATTCTCCTGCTCCTCAGGCTTTTCGGCCGGCGTCGGCGCTCTGGCCGTGGTCGCCGCTGTTCCTCTGCGGCCCCGGCGCTGTACGCCGATGGCCGGCCACGATCCCCCGTGGCCTGTCGGTTGGAGTCGCCCATGCGACCGCTCCGTTGTTTCACAGTAGCAACTCGCCGCGTATCGGCGGGGGTCGCCTTCGGCCTCCCTGGGGACTGCGCTGCCGGGGCGCGGGCCGACCGGAAGACGAAGACGCTATTCCGGTTAGGGCCGAAGAACTGGCCCCTTCGCCCGATGTCGCCGCCGTACCCGCCGGGCGGTCGTCGGGACCGCCCCGCGGGTACGGACAGCGAAGGGCCTGGCTGCCCGGGAAGCCCGGCTGACCAGGGCGTATCCCTGTCGGGACGGCCCAGTTGAGCAGTCGCCCGGGCGGCTCGGGTATCTCCTTGACGCCTTCGCGGGACTGCTGATTAACTCGCGATGGCTTGATCGACGGACCCGGAGCGGGTCCGGACGGTGTGCACTTTCGGGGGTTGTGTATCCATGCCACAAGACGTACGACCGGGGCCGTGGCCCAGTCGCGCCCATGAGAACGCGGCAGCGTGCCGCGCGGATTCCGTTCCGCCGCACCCACTGCGATCGCCCTGACATTCCGTACGGCTCCGGCGGAGCGCCGGTCCCTGGAGACGTGACCGCCCGCGCGCGGCTGTGCGTCCCGGCCCTTTCCTGGATTCACGCATCGGCCGCACCCGGTACGGCAGTTCGTCGAACGGGTAACCGGCGGAGATGCCCTGGGACTGTGCACCCTTGACATTCGTCCCGGGTGTGTGAGAACACGGCTTCAAAACCCGGCCCGACCGGATTCCCGTCCTGTTTTCCCTGCCCCGGACCGACCAGCCGGAGCTCGGAAACACCGGCCTTCTCTCCAGGGAGCGGGCCCGGCGGCCCCGGCCGGTCACTCCTGTTTTATTCGTCCGACTCCATTCGGCGCTGCCATTCCCGCCGGGCGTCAGCGCCCTGCGCCGGGGCGCCGTACGCGGTGTGCCCGCCGTGCCGCCCGCCGGCGGCGTCCACCGACGCCGTCCCTCCGACGCCGCTCACCCGGCCCGGCCGACGACCCGGCCGACGACCGACCAGCGCCGCATTTCCCTGTGCGGGGCAGGAAGAAGGAAACAGCTCATGATCCCGTTGTCCTTTGCGCAGCGCCGGCTGTGGTTCCTGCACAAGCTGGAGGGGGCGTCGGCGACGTACAACATGCCGTTGACGCTGCGCCTGAAGGGCAAGGTGGACGCGGGGGCGCTGCATGCGGCCCTGCGGGATGTGACGGCCCGGCACGAGACGCTGCGTACGGTCTTCCCCGAGGTGGACGGCGAGCCGCGGCAGGTCGTCCTGGACGCCGCGGACGCGGACTTCGCCTGGGAGCACCGGCAGGTTCCGGAGGCGGAGCTGCGCGCGGCACTGGAGCAGGCGGCCCGGCACCCCTTCGACCTGGCCACCGAGGTACCGGTCCGCGTGTGGCTGTACGAGACCGGGCCGGAGGACCACGTCCTATTGCTGTTGCTCCATCACATCGCGGGCGACGGCTGGTCGATGGGCCCGCTGGCCCGTGACGTCGTGGAGGCGTACACCGCGCGGACCGAGGGGCGTGACCCGGACTGGCCCGAACTTCCGGTGCAGTACGTGGACTACACGCTGTGGCAGCGGGAACTGCTCGGCGACGAGAACGACCCGGACAGCGTCTTCGCCCAGCAGGTCGCCTACTGGCGCGAGCAGTTGGCCGGGCTGCCCGACCTGGTCAGCTTTCCCACCGACCGTCCGCGCCCGGCGGTGGCCTCCTACGCGGGTGAGCACCTCGCCTTCGACCTGGACCCCGCGCTGCACCGGCGGCTGGTGGCGCTGGCCCGGCAGTCGAACACGACCGTGTTCATGGTGCTCCAGGCCGCGATGGCCGCGCTGCTCACCCGCCTCGGCGGGGGTCACGACATCCCCCTGGGCAGCGGCGTGGCCGGCCGCACCGACGAGGGCCTGGACGACCTCATCGGCTTCTTCGTCAACACCTTCGTGCTGCGCACCGACACGTCCGGCGACCCCGCTTTCGAGGAGCTGCTTGCCCGCGTACGGCGCACCAGCCTCGCCGCGTACGAGCACCAGGACGTACCGTTCGAGCATCTGGTGGAGCGCCTGAACCCGCGGCGTTCCACCGCACACCACCCGCTCTTCCAGGTCGCCCTGGTCCTCCAGAACGCACCGAGCGAGGACTTCCGGCTGCCGGGCCTCCAGGTGCAGGCCGAGATGGTGAGCGCCGGTACCTCGCGCTTCGACATGCTCATCTCCCTCACCGAGGGGCATGACGCGGCCCACGGTCCGACGGGCATCGAGACGGTCGTCGAGTACGCCACGGAGCTGTTCGACCGCGCGACGGTCGAAGGGCTGCTGGCCCGCTGGGTGCGGGTGCTGGAACAGGTGACGGCCGATCCTTCGCTGCGCGTGGGGCAGTTGGAGCTGCTGTCGGACACCGAACGCGACCAGGTGGTGTCCGGCTGGAACGCGACGGCCGCCGAGGTGCCCGGCACCACCCTCGCCGGGTTCGTCGCCGGGCACGCGCGCCGCACCCCGGACGCCGTCGCGGTCGGGTGCGGCGCCGAGACCCTGTCGTACGGGGAGCTGGACGCGCGGGCGAACCGGCTGGCGCACTGGCTGACCGGCCAGGGCGTGGGCCCGGAGAAGCTGGTGGGGGTGGAACTGCCGCGCTCGGTGGAGATGGTCATGGCCGTCCTCGCTGTCCAGAAGGCCGGTGGCGCATACGTCCCGGTCGACCCCGACTACCCGCGTGAGCGGCGGGAGTTCATCCTCGCCGACGCGGCGCCCGTGCTGGTACTGGACGAGGCGGCCCTGCGCCAGGACCTGTCGGGCTTCCCGGACGACGCCCCCGAGACCGACGTTGCGACGGCGCACCCGGCATACGTGATCTACACCTCCGGCTCCACCGGGCGCCCCAAGGGCGTCGTGGTCTCCCACCAGGGCGTCGCGAGCCTGGCGTACGCGCAGATCGAGCGGTTGGGGGTGTCGGCGGAGAGCCGGGTGCTCCAGTTCGCGTCACCGAGTTTCGACGCGGCGTGGTGGGAGCTGGTGATGGCGTTCTCGTCGGGCGCCACGCTGGTGGTGCCGGAGGAAGGCCGCCTGGTCGGCGAGGCGTTGCGTGAGGTGCTGGCCGAGCAGCGGATCTCTCACGCGACCCTGCCGCCGTCGGTGCTGGGGGCGCTTCCGGCCGGGGCCGAGTCCGGGCTGCCGGAGCTGCGGGCGGTGGCGCTGGCGGGAGAGGCGGTGCCGCCGGAGCTGATCACCCGGTGGGCGGTGGATGGCCGCGTGGTCGTCAACGCGTACGGGCCCACGGAGTCCACGGTGTGCGTCTCGATGAGCGGGACCACGGACGGGACCGTCGCGCCGATCGGCCACCCCGTCACCAACACCAAGGCATATGTGCTGGATGCGGCGCTGCGGCCGGTGCCGGTGGGGGTGGCCGGCGAACTGTACGCGGCGGGCGCGGGCCTGGCCCGTGGCTACGCGAACCGCCCCGGACTGACGGCGGAGCGCTTCGTCGCCTCGCCGTTC
>NZ_LGCW01000118.1:0-3815 GCF_001279365.1 Streptomyces sp. NRRL F-5755
CCCCCGGGCGCCCGCCGCGCCCCGTACCTCTCCGGCACAGAGCCCCAGCCCCCGACGCACACCACCGGCCCCCACCGCCGGACCACCGGCCCTTACCGACGAACCACCGGCCCCTACCGCCGCACCTTCGACGTACGGAGACCTCCATGCGCTTTCACCGGCCTGCCCGCTTCCGTCCCCGCCCGGCCGTGACCAGCACGGCTGCCCTCTTCACCAGCACAGCCGCTGCCCTCGTTACCTTCACCTCCCTCGCGACCGCTACTGCCTCAGCGACCACTCCCGCGACTTCAGCCACCCGCCCCTGCCCCGAATCCGCCCTGAAGATCACCGCGTCCGCCCTCACTCCTCAGCATCCCGATGTCCTGCGCATCAGCGCCACCAACCGCACCACCACCCCCTGCGCCATCGACCGCATCCCCACCGTGACCTTCGGCGACCTGGACGGCGCCGCGCAGCCCGACCCGCCCGCCGAGAGTGCTCCGTACCGCCTCGCTCCGGGCGCCACCGCGCACGCGACGGTCCGTACGGTCACCGGCCGACCGTCCCCGTCCACCCGTACCGTCGACCACATCACCGTCGCCGCCGACCCCGCCCACCACGGCCGCCGCTTCGGCGCCGCGGCCCTGGGCGCGCCCCACGGCATCCGCGTCTGGTCGCCGACCACGACCTGGTGGCGCCCGACCGCCGGCTGATCACCCCGGCTCCGTACGGCCGACCACCGCCCCAACAGCCGTCCGACGGCCCAACTACCCGTCCTCGGGGGCGGGTTACTCCGAACCGCCCGCCCCCGCCCCCCGTCATCGACCAAAGTGAGCGCATGAGCCTCACGACTGCCGGCGAGCCGCCGGGCCCCGTGCGTTTCTTCCTGCTGTGCGACCGTATGGGCTGCGATGCGCGCGCCGTCCTCGACCTGGTCGTCGCCGACCCGCCGCCGGACATCGAGACGGACCTCTTCGGCCACCTTCTGCACAGCGCCAAAACGGCCGCCCCACGTATCGCCGACATGGGCTGGACGTACTACCAGGGCGACGGCTACTGGTGCCCGCGCTGCTCCACCCCGCGCTCCCAGCGCCCCCGCCGCGGCCGCACCCGCTCGTCCTGACCCCGGGGCGCCACTTACCCGCAGCCCCCTCAATCCCTCGAACAAGAGTAACTGGCTGGTAGCACTCCGTAAGATTTTGCCTTCTTTCCTTGCACGCTTGAGCACTCCTGAACGCTATTGCGGGCAGAGAGCTCGTACTGGCTCTCCGGTGCCGGGACGAGCAGGCACCGTCCATTCCCGACCGGAGGGACCGAGGGCTCCGTGAACCTTGATCTCGTACGTGACTGGGCCGTGGCCGCCATCGCGGTCCGCGTGTTCAGCGCCGACATACGGATGCTGCTGCGCCGCCTCGCCGCCGCCCAGGTGCTGGCTGGCGTCTCCGAACTCACCCGTACCGGTACGGGAACACGTACCGGCGCAGGCACCCGCGAACGCCTCCGTACGGGCACCCGTACCCGTACGCGTGCCGCCGCCGCCCACCAGGCGCGCGACTACGACACTCCGTACGGCGGCTCCCCGTACAACGCGCCGTACGGCAGCCCCTCGTACGGACCCCAGCGCGATCACGACCTCCAGGAGGGCGAGCGCTGATGTCCGAACGCGAGCCGAGCGCCGACCGCGACCCACGTCCCGGCCAGGCCCGGGGATCACACAGGGCACCCGCCCGTACGCCCCAATCCGCCACCGGCTCCCAGAAGTATCCTTTCCGCCCACCCAGTACACCGGGAGCGGCCGCCACACCCGGCACACCAGGCGCACCCGGCACCCACACCCTCGCCAACATCGGCCTGCCCGTCGACTTCCGCGCCTTCCACCAGCTCTACCGCGCGGGCTACATCCGGTACGCCGAACTCCACCTGGAGTCACGTGCGGACGCCGAGGAAGCCGTTGACCTGGCCTTCGAGCAGCTCATGCTCGCCTGGCAGACCGTCCTGCGGCAGCCGGTCCCCGAGGCGTACGCCTGGCGCGTGGTGAAGAACCGCACCATCGACCACGCCAGGGCCCGCGGCCGCCGCCCGGTCGTCGTCGACGTGGCCGCCTTCGAAACCCTCTCCCTGCGCCACGCCCTCGACCCGATAAGCGAGTTGGAGGAGTCCCTCACCCTCTACCAGACCCTCGCCTCGCTGCCCGAGCGCCAGCGGGACGTCATGCTGCTGCGGTACGCCCTCGGATACGCCACCAAGGAAACGGCACGCCTCATGGGCATCACCGAGGCCGGTGTCCGCTCGACCATCCGCTACGCGCTCCGCCGTCTGCGCCAGGCGTTCGGCCTGGAGGAAGGGGAAGACGATGCCCGCCTTGCCGACTGACCTCGACCGCCTTCTGGCCAAGGCCCGCCTCGACACACCCCCGTATACAGAACGCGAGATGGCCGCTGCCGAGGCCCGGTTGAGTGCCCGCGCGGCCGACCGCGTCCTGCACGGCGCCCTGTCCTTCGACGCCGCCATACAGGCCCGCGTAGAAGCCGCCCTGGGCCGCGACCGCACCACCGGCGAACCCGCCGACCCCGCAGAACAACGCCGGATGCACGACGCTGCCCAGGACCTCCAGCGCCTCTGTGCCCTCGTCGTCGCGGAGCCTGAAGCCCTCCACCAGATGTCCGCCTTCATCGGCCGCGGACGCCTCCTCGAACCCGACGGAGCACGCGTACTGGCCTGCGTCCTCCAACTCGCCGGCCGCGACGACTCCGCCCGCTTCTGGTGGCAGTACGCCGCCGGCGCCGGCGACACCTCCTCCGCCTACTGCCTCTACCTCCACCACCTCTCCCTCGCCGAGGTCGGCGAGGCCCACTGGTGGCACGCCCACGCCGACCCGGACCGCCCCGCCCGCACCCGCCCCTCGGCCGACGCCTACGACCTGGTCATCTCCTGGGCCGTAAGCCTCGAAACAGCCCGAGGCTTCGCCCCACCCCCACCCCGCACCACCGCCGCCGCCGTACTCGGCTACGTCTCCAAAGCCATCCAATTCACCGACAACCCCGACCTGGACCTACCTCTACCCCCGGCCGGCTTCGCAGAACACATAGCGGAACTCACGACATCGAAGCGCAGCTGACAACCAACGGCG
Source organism: Streptomyces sp. NRRL F-5755 (assembly GCF_001279365.1). NCBI lineage: Bacteria > Bacillati > Actinomycetota > Actinomycetes > Kitasatosporales > Streptomycetaceae > Streptomyces > Streptomyces sp. NRRL F-5755. The sequence goes on from NZ_LGCW01000118.1 coordinate 3,110, forward strand.
CCCGCAAGCTGATCACCTCAGCCCCTCAACTAAGCCAACTCCCGCCGAACCAAAACCCGAGCAAACGGCTCCCCACTAGCCCGCGCATAAGCCATCCGCTCCCGCACCTCCGCGAGCGTCCGAGGCCGGTATCCGGGCCCAGTACAACAACCCATGTGAAACCGAACCCCAGCATTCAGCAACACGGAAAGCACCCGCCAGCCTGCATCGTCCCGCTTCTTGGGCGCCGCAAAAGCAGACCCGACGTGGATCAGAGGCTCAGCGCACTGGGGACAGATTCGGGCGTGGTCGTGGCGGCCGGGGTGGGGCTGCTTGTAGGAGGCCCGGCAGGGGAGGCAGACGTAGGAGGTTTTCGCGTGGGGCATGGGGTGAGAGTAGACGCACCGAAGGGCCGATGCGGGAGAATTTTCCTCCCGCATCGGCCCTTCCCTCTGTGCCCCCGGCAGGATTCGAACCTGCGACACCCGCTTTAGGAGAGCGGTGCTCTATCCCCTGAGCTACGGAGGCGGGGTGGTCGGCGCCCGTGGGCGCGGACGGGCTGCTGGTGGGCAGCTTTGGACAGGGTGGCGGATGTGGGGGGGGGGGTGGGGGCGGGCCGGGCCCCGGAGGCCGTGGGGGGCCTTCTGGGGCCGGGGGGGGGTGGGCGGCCTGTGATTCAGGGGCGCCGTGCACAGGCCCCCTAAGGGGCCTGCGCCGGGTTTTTCGG
>NZ_LGCW01000119.1:0-3528 GCF_001279365.1 Streptomyces sp. NRRL F-5755
GGTTTGGAGCGGGAGGAGGGTGTTGGGCGAAACGGGGCTGTGGGCTGGTGGAGGATTTTCGGGGGGAGGGGGGCTTTGGCTGGGCCGGGAGCCTGGGCCTGGACCGAGCCAGATGTCCGGACCTGGAGCAAGCCAGGAGTCCGGGCCTGGGCCGAACCGGGGGTTCGAGCCTGGGTCGAGCCAGGAGCCCGGGTCTGGAAAGGTGCCCAGGTCTGGAAGGGGGCCCAAGATCGGGTAGCGGGTCGGGGTCGGAAAGCGGGGCGAGATCGGGAGGGCGCTCGGGGTTCGCGGCTTGCCTTGTTGGTGCGGAGGGTTTTGTTGGCGGCGGGCGCCTCGTTGGCGCAGGGGGCTTCGTTGGCGGCGGCCTCGTTGGCGCAGAGGGCTTCCTTGGCGGCGGGCGCCTCGTTGGCGCAGGGGGTTCTCTTGGGGCAGGGAGCTTCGTATCAAAGGGCGGCCTCCCGTCTGAGGCCCGTGTTGGCGCCAGGGCCAAGCCGTACGCCGCGTACGAGAACCGTCGCGCCTCGGAGAACCCTCACTCCCCGAGGAACCCCCACGCCTCTGGGGCCTCTCCCCCTGTGGGGCGCTGCCCCTCCAGGCATGGTCCCGTCCGTGAAAGCTGCCGCCGCCCCTCCGGCCATCGTCCCGCCCGTAAAAGCTGCCGCCCCCCGGGCATCGGCCCACCCTGACAGCTGCCGCCCCTTCGACCACCACCCCGCCCCCGGGCCGCGCGCCCTCGGCGAATCGCCCGCCGTCTCCGGGCCTCATCCCGCCGCCGCGTCCGGCGCCGCCGCCCAAGGCCGTACAGCCGCCGGGAGCCTCCCCGCCGTCAGGCTCGAAGGGCTGCCCCGAGGCAGGCCCCAGCCGAACCGCCCGTACAGGCCGATCAACAAAACCTGCCTCTCCCAACCCACCGAGCCCTCCAGCCCCGGGAAGGGCCGACCCATGCCCGTCGCCTCCCGCGGACGAACAAGCCTCACTGCTTCAATGCGCGCTCCACCGCCTGGGCCACCTCTGTGGCCGCCGCGTCCGGCAGTGGTTCGCCCTTCTCGTTCGTGACGTAGAACGCATCCACCGCGTTCGCTCCCAGCGTGCTCACGTGGGCGCTGCGTACGGTGACGCCCGCGGCCTCCAGTGCGCGGCCGATGCGGTGCAGCAGGCCCTGCGCGTCCTGGGCCCTTACCTCGATCACGGTTGCCGACTGCGAGCTTCCGGGGGCGACGGTCACCCGGGGCGGCGGGGCCTGCGCGCCGCGCGAGCGGCGTGCGTACGCCTGTTCGCGCTCCGCCAGCCGGGCCGGTACGTCCAGCGAGCCGTCCAGGGCCCGTACGAGGTCCGCCCTGAGCCGTACGGTCTGCGGGAGCGAGCCGTATTCGGCGGCCACCCGCCAGCTCAGCAGCAGGACCGGGCCCTCGCCGATGGGATCCATGCTGCGCAGGTCGGCGGCGCGGACGGTGAGGCGGTGCATGGCCAGGACACCCGCGGCGGCGGGGAGCACGCCGGGCTGATCCGGTACGGCCATCAGCAGCTCGACGCCCACCGGCTCCGGCTCGGGCGCGACGTGCGGGCCCGTTCCCGTATCCGTATCGGCCCTATTCGTATCGGCGCCTCCGTCCGCACCAGCGGCCTTGGAGGCATACTCCGTTTCGCCCTGGCCCTCCGCCCGTGTGCGCAGGGTCAGCACCGGGCCGCCACTGCGCCACGCCTCGACGGCCAGGCGTTCCTGCTCGGCGGTCGGCTCGTCCGTCGTGCGCCCCTCCGGCGCGGCTTCTCCCGCCAGTCGCGCCGTGACACGTTTCACCAGGTCCGCGACGAGCGACCCGCGCCAGGTGCTCCAGGCCGCCGGGCCGGTGGCCAGCGCGTCGGCCTCGGTGAGGGCATGCAGCAGCTCCAGTGTGCCGATGGTGCCCACCGTGTCCGCGACCGCCTCCACCGTCGCCGGGTCGCCCAGGTCCCGGCGGGTGGCGGTCTCGATGAGCAGCAGATGGTGCCGTACGAGCGTGGCAATCACCGCCACGTCGCGGGCGTCGAAACCGATCCGGGCCGCCATGTCCCGGGCGATGGTCTCGCCCGAGATGGAGTGGTCGCCGGGCCACCCCTTGCCGATGTCGTGCAGCAGGGCCGCGATCAGCAGGAGATCGGGGCGGTGCACGCGGCGGGTGAGCGCCGAGGCGCGGACGGCCGTCTCGATCAGGTGCCGGTCCACGGTCCACCGGTGCACGGCGTTGCGCTGGGGCCGGCAGCGCACCCGCTCCCAGTCGGGCAGCAGCCGGCTGACGATTCCCTCCGCCTCCAGCGCCTCCCATACGGGGACGGTCTGGGCGCCCGCGCCCAGCAAGGTGATCAGTTGTTCCCGCGCCTCGGCCGGCCACGGCACGGGCAAGGGGCGGGTCGTGGCGGCCGTGCTCAGTCGGCGTACGGCATGCCGGGACAACGGCAGCCCGGCCTGTGCCGCGGCAGCGGCGGCGCGCAGGGGAAGGACCGGGTCATGTTCGGGTCGCGCCGTCCGGGCCAGTACGGCTTCGCCGTCCAGCTCGACCACGCCCTCGGCGAGCGGCGACCGTTCGCCCCGGCCCGTTCCACCACCGGCCGTACGGCCCTTGAGCAGACCGCGCAGGACGGGGCGGACGGAGCGGGACCGCAGCACCCGCCCGACTTCGCGCCAGGTGACGTCACTCGCGTACGAGATGGTGCGCGCGGATTCGTAGACCTGCCGCAGCAGTACGTCCGCGTCGAGCACGCCGAGCGCCTCGGCCACCTGGTCCTGTTCCTGGAGGGCGAGGCGGTCGGTGGCGCGGCCGGTCGTCAAGTGCAGCGCGTCGCGGACGTCCAGCAGACGGGTGCGGGCCGCCTCCAAGCCCTCGCGCGGTGCGTCGGCCAGCCAGGAGGCGGCCACCGCGCGGAGTGCGGTGGCGTCCCGCAGCCCGCCCCTGGCCTCCTTCAGGTCCGGCTCCAGCAGGTACTGCAACTCGCCCTGGCGGGACGCGCGTTCGCGGCACATTTCGTGCAGCTCCGGCAGGCGTTTGGGGGCCTGTTCGCGCCAGTCGGCCAGGGCGGTGCCGCGCAGGGCGCTCGTCAGGTCCGGGTCACCGGCCAGGTGGCGGGCGTCCAAGAGACCGAGTTGGACCTTGAGGTCGTCGCGAGCGGCCTTGCGCGCTTCGGAGAGTGTCCGTACCGAGTGATCCAGGGCGAGGTTCAGATCCCAGACCGGGTACCAGAGCTGGTCGGCGAGAGCGGCCACCGTACGGGCGCCGGCTTTGCCGTCGTGCAGCAGGAGCAGGTCGAGGTCACTGCGGGGGGAGAGTTCACCGCGGCCGTAGCCGCCGACGGCGACGAGCGCGAGGCCGGAGCCGGCCTCGGCTCCGCCTGCCGCACTGCGGAAGAGACCGGCCAGCCAGTCGTCGGTGAGACGGGCGAGGGCGGACCGGCGCTCGGGGCCGCCCGGCCCGGGGGTCTGGAAGAGTCGCAGCCGGTCGGCAGAGAAGCCGCTCTGGGGGGCGGGGCGGCTGCCTTCGGGGGTCGGGTGGTGGC